>JBEHWP010001047.1:0-2090 GCA_040217665.1 Vulcanimicrobiota bacterium | reverse complement strand
GAAAATGATAAAGTTTTATGCCTCAATGTCTATTCATTTTCATATTTGATTGTGGCCGCTCCGTCATGACTGTTTGTAAGGGATAAAGTAATTTTACTGCACACAGCTCAATAAGTCAATCTTTTTATGAAAATCCGTAATTGCCCCGTATTGATGTAAAACAGACATGTCCTCTTCTACTGTTTTTATGCCTGCCATATTTACACCCTGTATAAAAAGGCCGGGAATATTTCTTATCTCCAGAGAATATTTCCCGTTATCCCATTTTTTAACAGTCCCATGGTCAGTATCAAGGACATGCCAGTCTTTATGATTTATAATTCTCTCATCCTTTATAAGATAATCACTGCTTCTACTCAGACATTCCCCTGTTTCCGGATTCCATTCTTTTATTTCTATATAATCTTCATAATCTATCATTTTCTTTTTTGTTATAATAAATACAACGGAATAATATAGAGAATCTGCAAATGAAAAATCATACTCTTTCAATATTTCACATGTAAAAAGATCCCACAGTATGACACTCTGACCGGTGATGGCAAGAACTTTATCGTCTCTGTAAGCAACCTGTTTTATTACACCTTCATGACATTCAAAATGTTTAACATATTTACCTGTTTCCATGTCCAGTTCTTTAACATTGCATTCGCCACTGCCGGAAAGGAGTTTTTTCCCGTCCTTACTGTAGCAGAGGCAGGTAACCTTATGCCTTTCGTAAGTTCCGACACATGCTCCCGTCAGGATATTCCATTCCTTTATCGTACCGTCTTCACTGCATGAAGCTATCCTGGTACCGTCAGAGCTGTAACACACCTCTATAACAGGCATAGAGTGACCGGTATAAATCCTGACACATCTGCCTGTAACACTATCCCATTCTTTCAGTGTATTATCTCCGCCGCAGAAAGCAAGTCTGCTGCCATCAGGACTCAAAGTGAAAAAATTTATATTCCATATAATTTTCTCATAAGTTTTTACACAATCTCCTGTGTCTGCATTCCATTCTTTTACTGTCCTGTCTGAAGATGCGGAAAACATTCTGGTTCCGTCATAACTGTAAAGAATAGCATTTACATCCCACAAATGTCCCTGAAAGGTTTTAAGAAGTGTCCCTGATTCCATATCCCATTCTTCTATGATTTTATTTTTACTCACTGAAGCAATTTTACTGCCGTCACGACTGTAAGAGAAGGTAATAATATGATAGCCGCTGCTCCGGCAGGTTTTAAGGCTTACTCCTGTTTCACTGTCATATTCCTGTATTATCCCGTCTTTACTTCCGCAGGCAATCATTTTGCCGTCAGGGCTGTATGAAACAGAGGTAATTTCTTCCGTTTTTTTCTCGAAATTTCTGATAAACCCTCCTGAAGACACATCCCATTCCTTCATTTCTCCGTAAGAGCCTCCGGACAGGATCTTCATACCGTCTTTACTGTACTGTACAGAATTTACCTTATATGAATGTCCCCTGTAAATTTTGATTACTTCTCCTGTAAGAAGGTTTATTTCAGTAATTACATTGCTTCCGAGAACTATTTTTTCCCCGTCAGGGCTGACATGAGCAGAATAAACTTCACCGCACTTTACTGTATGAGATTTAATAATCTCTCCTATGTCATTCCATATTTTTATTATTCCATATCTGTTTACAGTAACAATCTCTTTACCTTCCTGTGTATAACAGACAAATCTGGCATGGGAATCAGTATTAAATGTTTTTCTGCAATAGCCGGTAAAAATATCCCACTCTTTCATAGTTTTATCGGAAGAGAGAGACATAAGAGTCTTACCGTCAGGGTTGAGTGCAAGGCAGAATACTTCACCTCCATGTCCCTCGTAACCTTCAGGAAACATCGTAGAAGGACTCATTATAGAACCTCTCAAATCAGCACCTTTCAAAATACCGTCTATATCTCCATAACCGAGTCTTACATTATTTAAAGATATCCTTCTGAGATCAAGGCTTGAAAGATCTGTTCCGCTCAGATCTATTCTTACATCTTTCAGAATTTCCAGGATATTTATGAGACGAAAATCATCTATCTCTATATTACGGAGCATTGAGAGAGCTCTATCAAGGATAGTTC
>JBEHWP010001046.1:0-2100 GCA_040217665.1 Vulcanimicrobiota bacterium | reverse complement strand
ACACTTCAGGATATATTATCTTCTGACCCACAAATAGAAGTAATTGGTGCTGCCTCAGATCCGTATGTGGCAGCTAAAAAAATGAATACAGAAGTGCCTGATGTTATAACACTTGACGTGGAAATGCCCCGTATGGACGGTATTACATTTTTACGTAAACTGATGAGCCAGCATCCCATACCTGTTGTTATGTGTTCAAGTCTTACTGAAAAAGGCTGTGAAACAACATTGAAGGCTTTTGAATATGGAGCTGTAGAAATAATACAGAAACCAAAACTCGGAGTTAAGCAGTTTCTGGAAGAATCAAAAGTTCAGATATGTGATGCAGTCAAAGCTGCCTCTGTAGCCAGATTGAGAAGGATTTCCCCTGGTTCACAGACTGTGGCACCGAAACTTACTGCCGATGCAGTAATAGCAAAACCTACATCAAGTGCTATGATTCAGACTACCGAAAAGGTAGCTGTAATTGGTGCTTCTACAGGAGGGACAGAAGCTTTGAGAATTTTCCTTGAAGCTCTGCCGGCTGATTCTCCCGGAATAGTTATCGTACAGCACATGCCTGAACATTTTACTGCAGCTTTTTCAAAACGTCTCGATGGCCTTTGCCGCGTAACAGTCAAAGAAGCGGCTGATAATGATACGGTAGTAAGGGGCCGTGCTCTTATAGCTCCCGGCAACAAACATACACTTCTGAAAAGGAGCGGCGCCCGTTATTATGTGGAAGTAAAAGACGGGCCTCTTGTAAGCCGTCACCGTCCTTCAGTAGATGTATTGTTTCGTTCTGCCGCAAGATATGCCGGAAAAAATGCAGTAGGTGTTATCATGACCGGCATGGGAGATGACGGTGCTCATGGCATGAAGGAAATGAAAGATGCCGGTGCTATAAATATTGCACAGGATGAAGCAACATGTGTTGTTTTCGGAATGCCCAATGAAGCAATTAAACTGGGCGGGGTAGATAAAATCCTTCCTCTTGAAAAGATTGCGGCGGAAGTTCTCAGGTTATGCGGTTAGTCACTATGTCACAGGAGTAATATCCGGACATTACTTCAGATTGCACATGATTGCTTAGTACCGCACCAGGTAAATTGGTACCCAAAAAATATGGAATACGCTCCTGTCCCTGTCCGGGCTCTGGTTGTAAATTATATAGACGCAAAATATTAACAGTCTGTAAAACCAGTTTGCCACGCAATAGGATCATATCTTTTCCGGAAGAGTCCGGACAGGGACAGGTTTTAGAAACGGGTATGAACTTATCTGGAGCGGTACTTAGTTATGTAAACAGAGGCGTTTTAATAAAACGCCTCTGACATATATCCGTTTAACAAACAGCACGTTAAGGCTCACGTATTAAGCCGATTTTTTTTACCTCTTCAATAAGTTTTTCTACACTTATAGGTTTTACAAGATAGGAAGTAGCTCTCCCCTGATAAAAGGCTTCTACAGCATTTTTAGGATCGCCCAGTGCCGTTACCATAATAATTTTCACTTCTTTTTTCGGTTTTATACCTTTCTCTTTTTCGAATTTCCTGATTTCTTTTACTGCCTGCTGACCGTCTATATTGGGCATCATAATATCCATACATATTAAGTCATATGGACAATCTTCTTCAAGAGCTTTCTTAAAAGATATTATTGCTTCAGCACCATTAACAGCAAAATCACAGGCACCATAGGGTTTAAGACTTTTCTGTAAAATCTTTCTACTGGTAATTTCGTCATCTACTATGAGAAATCTCATAATATTATATCCTCTCATGAATATATTTTTATTAAAACACACTCTTTTTTAAGTGTCAAGAAAAATTTTATGGTGTGAAGGATGAAGTGTGGCATAAAATCTATTCACACTTCACTATTCACCTTTTACCTCTATTGGTCTTTTTTACCTTTAAAATCACTTACCAGAGCTTCAAAACCTTTGACTACTTCCGGAGGATCACGTTTTTCCGGCTTTGGTTTTTCAAATACTTCAACAAGTCTGGCAGCCAGATTTTCATAAAGCCATACAAGGTAATCAGGAAAAGGTTTTTTCTTATCCAGATTTGCTGCAGGTATAAGTACTTTTATTAATTCAAGGCTATGAGCATAAGCCAG
>JBEHWP010001045.1:0-2105 GCA_040217665.1 Vulcanimicrobiota bacterium | reverse complement strand
TGGTTTCTCGGCCCGGTAATAAGCCTGTCTTTAAGATAAACTCCGTAAATATTGACCTTATGTTCTTTAACTATCCAGATATAACCGGTATCATCAATAAGAAAAGGATTGTTGCCGCCGAGTTCTATTAAATTATTTGTTATATCTGTGTTATTCATTATAACTCCTTATTCGTGACGCGTCACGCGTGGTTTCGTGATGGGCTGTGTAAAATAAAGGCTGGTTTATTCATGTTTTACACTAATATTACCTTTTGCAGTAGGCGCAGCAAAGCTGCGCCACTGCAGTTCCAATTTATAGATATATTTATCTTCATAAAACCAATTACCTCCATATAAAATTCATAAATTCCATGATTTCCTGATTACCTATATAATAACTCTTCTGTAGAATATAAAGAAAATTATTATTTTACCTAAATATGCAAAACATCCATATAATCAATATCAGAAAGCTCTTTTTTTAAATACCCGGTAGGACTTGATGACGGTGCAAAACAAGGAATAGTGCCTTTATAAATTTGTTCCATCTGGTAAGTTTCTTTTCTACCTTTAGAAATTACAATCTTTTCCTTTAACTTTTTAGGTAACTCTAAAGGTTTTCTATTCAGGGAAAAAATATTCAGGTAATCTTCAAAACTATACCAGCCATTATTAATAGAGGTAAGTATTTTAACCATAGCTCTGGCTCCCTCGTTCTTCCAGCACTTACCCTGACCTTTCATTCTCCTGGCAATAGTATTTTTTACCTGGTTTTCTATGCCGCCACTGCCAATAATCAGATCGCAATCTTCAAATATTCCTTTATATGCATCTATTCCATTAATACCTTCTTTATTATTTTCTATATAGCTGATAAGTTCCTTAACTTTCTTTATTCTTCTTCTGTAAAAATCAATTCTCTTCTTGTAGCTTTTATGTTCGTCTTTTCTATCTTCCAATCTGCCTTTGAACTCATATTCCACGATTTTCTCTTCAAAAAATGACAGAGTTTTCTGTATTTTTAATACCACCTCATTTATCCTGTTTTCTTCTATTAATTTCTTTATTTCATCATAGACATCTTTCTTTCTGCTGAAATGACTGCGCAGTTTCCTCAGTAAATGAAATCTGTCTAACTGATACACACCACGGCTATACACACAGAGAAAATCTTTTATCCAGGTAGCACCGTCTCCCAATATTAATATATACAACACACTCATTAGACTGCAAAAATAATTAAAAAATACACTGGCTTTCTCTATAAAATCTTCACTTTTACAAATATCTCCGTAAACTATCTTATCCTTTAAGTGCTTCTGACCGCTGCTGCCTTTTTTGTAACGGTTTTCCCTTCCGCTATAACATATGGCAAGTTTTACTTCCGATTTCTTATCTTTACCTCCCTGCATCGGGATATATATTCCATCTGCCTCAATAAATGCCTGAGAACCTTTACCTCTAAACAAATTGCTTTTTACATTCTCACCTGTATATTCTTCTTCTTGCTTTTTTAAATTTTTACCTACTTCTAATGCACTGTTTCTTATTGTACTGTGACTTATTCGATGTAATAAGTTCTCTGACGCAGCACGGTAAGACACAATGCTTGATGACAGCACTCCCTGGATTTTTAATCCATCTGTTATCTGTTGATGAGGCAGTATATTAAGGACTCTTTTTAACGGAGAATAATAATTTACTTCTTTGGTTATTTCTTCTCTTACCTGGGTGTAACGGTAATTTATGTCACCTACCATAGTCCCAAGTTTCCCTGTTTTATGACTATGAACCTTGGCCACATCTTTATCACGTTTCTTGTTTATTACGTAGTTATTTATTTCTTCTAAAGATTTTTTAAAAATTTCCTGCCCGGCTTTTCTGCTTGCTCTATATATCTTATCATCTAATTGATTTATATTCAGATCACTTTCTGTAATTTCTATCTCTACAAACGTTTCGATTTTTGCTATTATAGGACTATTCATGATGTCTCCTAAAAAGTTTTTTAGGAGATTTTTTTATATTTCTGTCAAGTCCTATTTTAATACAACACTTTTTTACACTTTTTTAAAAATTTTTGGCTGTTATACTCTTCTTATTACGGCTTTTTTTTAATCCAGC
>JBEHWP010001044.1:0-2108 GCA_040217665.1 Vulcanimicrobiota bacterium | reverse complement strand
AAGATTCTTCGCAGATATGGGCTCCCGGTCTCCTGCCTTTTTATCCTGTCTTAAATACGGTATAAAAGGCATATAGAGACTTATACTGTCTACTCTGGATCTTTTAAGCGTGTCCAGCAGAAGTCCCACTTCTGCTATGTCTTCATGAATATTTATATACTGATTGTCATTATTTCCTCTTGAACCCTGACGAAACTGACAGAAAAGATGGACATTATGTCTTCTCACACAGGATTTCAATTGAATGGAAATCTCTCCGCATGAAAAATTTGTAACTTCAAGCTCCCCTGAAGAGATATCTTTCTCCTGAAGTATGGCACCGGAACCGTTTACTTTACCTTCTTTTTCCCTGATTAACCTTTGAAATTTCTCATATCTTTCAATTACTCTTTCTGAAAATGTTCTGGCATATCTGGAATGTAAGATTACTCCCACGTAAAGTCACCTCTTTAATCGTGACGCGTAACGCGTAACGCGTCACGCGTTACGATTTTCGAATCCCTGATAAACATAATTCTAACGAATATACATATAAATTCTGTAAGAAATCCAACTTTTAGATTTCGTCAGTGAAGATTATACTATAATTTTAAACTTTTTCATAATTTCCTTGTTTTTACTGGCTTTATAGTTAAATAGGTTATGGGTTATGGGTTTTAAAACTTCTTAATCCAACACCTAACACCCAGCACCTATAACCCTCATTTGCGACAGTTATTTTGCCTTCATTCCTGGATAATTTTTTTACAGTTTTTAAAATAAAATATTTGTTAAATTTTTATGGATGCAAATCTGTCTTTCCCTTCTGTATGGCCTATTATATTTAACATTTCCCAGAGCAGGAATACAAGATCAAGACCGAATTTCTGTCCCACGAGTGCTTCAATGCCAAGTTCTCCTGACATTATGAGAGGTAAGAAGGTATGTTTTTTCTCAAGAGCAGATGTTCTTCTCAGAGTGTTTTCGCTGTATCTGTATATACAGTAAATAATATGTTCTGCCATTTCCGATATGGATATTTCATCACCTTTTTTTATCCAGTTAGAAGGACTGTTATTTTTCAGATAGGCCATGGTCTGAATATTAAAAAATTTATTTGCTTTTTCGGCAAATCTCATCTCTATATCACTTCTGTACTCACTTTTGAGCTTTTGAACAGTCTCTTCATCTATTCTTGCCTGTATCTTTGCCGCTTCTTTAAGAGGTTCTCCTTTCAATTCTTCCTGTCTGAGTGTTCCTCTGTATTTATGAAATAATGTACTCTTATCAAATCTGTCTATAACAGTCGAATCTTTAATCCCCTCAAATAGATACTGTGTCTCTATCTGATCATATGTTGATGACATTAATATCCAGAGAGGCAATACATTACTGTAGCCCTTTAATAAATCAGTCCTCATAATTGAAAAAGAAGGATTCTTTTGAGATTTATACCCGGTAATTCTCACTTCTCTATCTTCTGTTTCTATGGAATTATAAAATATATGGCTGTTATGCCTTATATTTAACTCCTCCGAGCCCTTCTCTAAAAGTCTTGCGAAAAGGAGTTTTGTTCCTGTTTCTGCTATGGTGCTTAGGTCTTTATATTCTTCACTTACATCTCCCTTTTGTATTCTGTCTGTTCTTTTATAAATTCTCTTACCGTACTGGAAGAATGTTTTACTGAACTGCAGATCTTTATTTTTTGAAAAACTCTCAATATATTCTTCCTCACCTGTCTGTATGCTTTCTTCCCCTGAAAAATCATAGCTTTTTCTGATTACTGCGTATTCTCTCTCACCTGTTCCTTCCCTGGTTCTGTAAGCACTCTGTTCCTCGTCTTCACCTGTGAGATTCCCTGATTTATCATATATCTTATATCTTCTTGTACAGACAGGATTTTTCTCTTCATCAAGGCTAAAGGAGTATTCCTGTTCTATAAGTTCAAGTAATGAACCTTCATCCCACATAGAATCTTGGCCTGAAATTTCCTGTTTTATTTTTGCGGTGCTTATCCTGCCTTCTCTCAGATTTTTTGCAATTACTTCTATGGCTTCTCTTTCTGTGAGATTTAATTCTGTCAGTTCTTTCGTTTCTCTGTCAGAGAAAAAAGAAAGATTTTTTATCTT
>JBEHWP010001043.1:0-2130 GCA_040217665.1 Vulcanimicrobiota bacterium | reverse complement strand
ATATCAAACTGCTCTTCTGCAAGTTTTTTCAGAGCTTCCTGCCCGCCTTTTATTCTGTGTAATGTCGGTACATAGCCAAGATCTCTCTGTTTATAAGCAGCTCCCAGAAGATCAGTAAGCCGTCCGTCTTCTTCCAGAAGAAAATAATCATAAAGACTGGCAACAAGAAGGACTTTCCTTACTTTATAGGACATAAGGGAATGGAGACAACAGGAATCTTCTATATTATTTTTATTCATAAGAATAACCTCCCTTAAAAAATCGTAATGCGTGACGCGTGACGCGTGACGCGTTAAAATCTCACGCATTACGCATTACGCATTACGCATTACGACATGAAATAATTAAAGCATATAATCCGAAGGATTACATGTTATTTTTTCTAGACCCAGCCTCTCATCTTACATGCTTCTGCTACTCTCTGTATGGCAATCATATAGGCAGCATCACGCATATAGATTTTCTTCTTCCTTGCAAGTGCCGACACCTTCAGATAGGCATCAGTCATTTTTGCATCCAGTTTACCGAGAACTTCATCTTTGGGCCAGAAGTAATTCATATTACACTGAACCTGTTCAAAATAACTGCACATAACACCGCCGGCATTGGCAAGAAAATCAGGTACTATGAATATACCTCTTTCTTTCAATACCTTATCTGCTTCAATAGTGGTAGGGCCATTGGCACCTTCAACCATAATTTTTACATTTTTATGTATCTTCGGAGCAGTTTCCCCTGTTACCTGATTTTCAAGGGCGGCAGGTATTAATATATCTACTTCCTGTTCTATCCAGGCATCTCCGGGAAGTATTTCATAACCCATGGTTTTGGCCTGCTTTTTATCTATTCCGCCAAATCTGTCTGTAATATTAAGCAGTGCATCTATATCTATGCCATCTTTTTTCTTAAATGTATAGGATTTCTGCTCTTCCTGATCCCAGCATGATACACATATGGGAGTTCCGCCATATTCTTTATATAGTTTTACAGCATACTGAGATACATTACCGAAACCCTGAAAAGCTGCTTTTGTAGATTTAATATCTATACCCATTTCTCTTAAAGCTTCTCTCAGTACATATATTACTCCATAACCTGTGGCTTCTGTTCTTCCAAGAGAACCTCCTATGCCTACCGGCTTCCCTGTAATAAATCCCGGAAATTTTCCTCCATGTATCTTTTCAAATTCGTCCATCATCCATACCATATGCTGTCCGCTTGTCATTACATCCGGTGCAGGGATATCCTGAACAGGGCCTACATTTTTTGCTACCTGCCGAACCCATCCGCGGCATACCCCTTCCTGTTCTCTCATGGAAAGGTTGTGAGGATCACATATGACTCCACCTTTACCACCTCCGAGAGGTATGTCTACAACGGAGCATTTCCATGTCATCCACATGGCAAGGGCACGAACTGTATCAACAGTTTCCTGGGGATGGAACCTTATTCCGCCTTTACATGGTCCTCTGCCATCATTGTGCTGAACTCTGAAACCTCTGAATACTTTTACTGTTCCGTCATCCATTCTTACAGGAATATTAAAATGATATTCTCTGTCAGGATTTCTGAGCAAATCTTTTGTAGCCTGATCCAGACCTAACTGTTCTGCTACAGAGTCAAACTGGTCCTGTGCTAATTTGAAAGCATTAAACGGTTTGTTGGCCATAAAATCAAACTCCTCTTAATTTAATTTATATGAGAATAGTAACGGGTAACGCGTAACGCGTAACGGGAGAAACAATTCTCATAACTTTTTGTGACCGAACCGGTCATGGTTGTTAGTCTAAAGTGAAACGTGAATGATCTTAACATAAAAGTTTGGAATTTGTCAAATTCAATAGTTACCGGTTATATCTCCTGACTGCCGGTTCAGAAATCTTAGAAACACTGAAAACATAACCTGAATATTGATTTATTTATTACAGATCTCTCCGCTTATATCGGAAATTAATAAATTATATCTGTGAACCTTAATGTGTAATCTTTTTGTTACATTATTCACTGAAACTATAACAGTTACTTTTATAATTTAAGTATCGTAACAGGCAAATTGGTACCCAAAAAATATGGAACACGCTCCTGTCCCTGGCCGGGCTCTGGAGGAAAAGATATGCCGTATTAAAAGAG
>JBEHWP010001042.1:0-2137 GCA_040217665.1 Vulcanimicrobiota bacterium | reverse complement strand
TTCTGATACTGCGAGGATTATTTTTACAACAATTTTTATTCTATGGTGCGTTTATTTAGTATATTTAGTAGAATTTCTGCCTGTAGCTATAATTTTTATAGTTGTTACAGTACCTTTCATATGGTCTTTATTTCATCTTATCTATTTATTCTTCCACCGGCTTTTATCTATTATAAAGCCCGGAAAAGATCCGGTACAGAGTTTTTTTATTCCTGCTGCCTGTATATTTTTCTTTTCAATAATCCTTATTATGATACTTATCCCGAATTTCCTCAAGGCAAGGGCAAGCGGAAATCTTGCCTGCTGTGAAAGTAATATAAAAAATATTGCCACAGCTCTGGAGATGTATGCAGTAGATAATGAAGGAGCCTATCCTCCTTCACTTGAATCTCTCCTTAAAAAAACTTCTCCGGACGGTACCGGGTATATGAAAATCCTTCCTGTATGTCCTGCCTCAAAATCAGGTTACAGTTACAGTGTTAATAGTGATAATCCAAATTATACCATATGGTGCACGATAGTAGATGCTCATATGAATGCAGGATTATCACCTCTTGCATCTTATCCCCAGTATGCGCCGGCTCAGGGGTTGATACTTAAGTAATAGACGGAAGGAGTATTGATATAATGGCTCTTGAAACAGGAACGATACTGAATAATATCTATCGGGTGGTAAGGCTTCTCGGAAGCGGTGCCATGGGTAATGTATATCTCGTAGAGAGAATCGACGATGACAGAAGATGTGTAGCAAAAGAACTTGTATTTTCGGAAAACTGCGGAATAGAAGCAGACATCCTCCATTGATTAAGATATTATTTTATGTTACTATGATTATAACATAAATGTGGGAGTGGATTAATATGGATTTAATAAGCTGGCGGGAGCATATTATAAGTTCTCCTGAAGTTCTACGAGGTAAACCAAGAATTAAAGGAACAAGAATTCCGGTAAGTCTGCTTCTTGGATATCTGGCAACTGGTAATTCATTTGATGATATTATAAAAGAATTTCCTGATATTACCAGAGAACATATTGCTGCATGTCTGGATTATGCAAGAGATTTATCTGAATTTGAGATAGCTGTATGAAACTGAGATTTTTTGCAGATCATTGTATGCCGAATTCGATAATTCAGGCAATGAGAGATTCCGGTTATGAAATTTTCAGACTTAAAGACCATATTCCACAGGATTCTGAGGATCTTATTGTAATTCGTAAAGCTCAGGAATTTAATTCTATTTTACTTTCTTTAAATGGTGATTTTTCAGATATAGTTGCTTATCCACCTTCAGAATATAATGGAATAATTGCCTTACAGGTAAAAAATCATCCTGAAGTTATTCCAAAAATTATCAAAATATTAAATACTTATTTTTCTACCCATACTGACATAAGCCATTATAAAGGAAAATTATTTATAGTAGAACCTCATAGAATAAGAATTAAAGAATGATGTTTTTCAATCCGGGTAGAGTTTTGCATGTAACTAAAAAATACTTTCAGAAAAGATTTTTTCAATCTGTCCGTCTATATCCATCGATGTATCAATTCTGTATCGGTCTCCCGTAAAAGGTTCAAAGCTTTCCTTTATCCTGAGATAAACGTCCCATCCGGCGCTTTCCGCAAAACTTTCCTTTCTCTTTTCTATTCTTTCTTTCAGAAAGTCTTCGGGACAGAAACACTCTATGAAATAACAGGGAATTTTACATTTACCGGCTATATTTCTTATGGGACTCCTGTATATTTCATAAGGAAATGTCCCGTCCAGTATTACTCCGACATGGGACGATGCCATACAATCTGCTATAATAAAAAGGGTTTTATAGATCAATTTTCTGTTTTCAGGGGTATTTTTCAGCGGATCTTCTCCAAAGAAAAGTCTTTCCCTTATAACATCAGTATTTATAACGGGTAAATTCAATTTTTTAGATAATCTGGAAGCTACAGTGCTCTTACCGCATCCGGGAAGACCTGCTATAGCTATGATTAATTGTTTGTTATTCATTTAATAACTAACCGTTTATCATAGCTGCACCCATATATGCAGTTGTTAAAGACAATCCTGACCCCATGACCATGGCAACATTGCATCCGTTGGCTGCGGCAAATACAGAACCGGCTATACCCAGGACTCCTG
>JBEHWP010001041.1:0-2139 GCA_040217665.1 Vulcanimicrobiota bacterium | reverse complement strand
TTCATCTCCTATTATGTCCGGTAATTCCTGATTAAGTCTGACTTTTACTTCTATCTTATTTGTTATCATGCTGATTTTTATCAGATTAATAACATTCTGAATAACTTTATTTATATGAATAATTTTAAATTCTTTTTCTTTCTTTTTTGTACGATTTTTTAATTCCTTGATAATATGGGCTGCTCTTTTATTTGCAGAAGTTATGTCTTCTATTATTTCCTGTAATTCATTAAGATCGGGATTATTTCTGGATAAAATCTGTAAAGCAGCCACTCCGTCTGTCATGGAGGCACAGAGCGATTGATTTAATTCACTGGCAAAAGAAGAAGAAAGCTCTCTTACAGTTATATTTTTTGCTATGTAATTTAAATCTTCTCTGAGTTTCGAAGCATCAGCTTCCAGTTTTTTTCTTGTCAGAATACCTGCAAAAATTTCTGCTATAGTGGTGAGTCTTTTTATTAAAATATCAGGGAAAGACTGCTGAAATCGAAAGGTTTCCATCGCAAGGATTCCTGTAACTTTCCCGGAAACCGATACAGGAAGGGATATATGAGAAACAGTTCCCCTCCGTTTGAAGGTCTCCATGTCTTTTCTGCCTTCAGGAAGCAGATCTTCAGGTTTTGAAAACTTTACTGTTTCCCCTGACAATACAGATTTAAATAAAAAGGGAAGATTACTTTGACTGATTTCTTTTAAAGGTGCCGGTACTATTCCGTCAACAGACCAGGAATAAAGAAATTCCGGTTCCTTTTTATCAGGTGTTATATACAGTAAGACTCCTCTTTCGAAATGAAAATAATCTACTACGTGTTTAAGGAAGTACTGACATTCACTATCAATTTTTTCCAGAGGAAGACTGATAAATTTAGAAGAAAATTTTAAAATGAATTTCTCTGACTCTAAATTTTCTTCATATTGCTCTTTTATTTTTTCTAAAGCCAGTCTGTCAGGACAGTTATCTTTATTTTTACATGTAGAACTATAATTACAGGATGCACACAGATTGCTTTCTTTTTTTAAAATTGTGTCCAGTGTTTTCATTATATGTTAATGTTAATACAATCTTATAAATAAAAAAAGCTATACTTTAGTACAGGTAAATCAAGTTAAAAAAATAGAGAGAGGTTATTAAAACTATACTTTGGTACAGGTTACTGAATTATAATGACATTTGTTATGTAATTCCCATAAAAGATGACTGTTTATAGCCGGGGGCTTATTCTATATTTTCAGTCATCCTGATAAGCTCTGCCAGCGTCTTTACTTCCAGTTTTGACATGATATTCCTTCTGTGCATCTTTACAGTAGTCTCACTTATTTTGAGTTTACTGGCAATGACTTTATTTAGCACGCCGGCGGTAACAAGAGGAACTATCTCTCTTTCTCTGGGGGAAAGTTTATTTATTTTCTCATCTATTTTTTCTTTTTTTCCTTTTCCTTTTTTTGACGTTATATCTTTTTCCATAGCTCTATGAATTGCTTCTACGAGCTCCCTGTCTTTAAAAGGTTTGGTCAGGAAATCCATGGCACCGTTCTTTATGGCCTGTACAGTGGCGGCAATATCATGCTTGCCTGAGATAAAGATAACAGGAATGTCTATTCCCATTTTTTTGAGTCTTTCCTGAATTTCCAGGCCTGATATGGAAGGCATACTCATATCCAGAATAATACAGGATTGTTTTTCATAAAGATCTTCTTTTAAAAAGTCTTCGGGAGAGGCAAAAGATTTAACCCTGAATCCTTCCAGTTTAAGAAGTCTTACCATACTTTTTCTTACCATAGAATCATCATCTACAATATATACAAGAGAAACACCTGTTTCTTTCTTTACGGCTGGATAGTTCTCTCTTTCTTTCTTTACGGGAATGGTAAAATAAAAAGTACTTCCCCGGTCATGGTTATTTTCTGCCCATAATTTTCCATTATGTTCTTCAATAATATTCTTTGCAATGAAAAGCCCCATGCCCATACCTTCCGATTTCTGCGTATAGAAAGGTAGAAATATTTTCTTTATTTCGTTCAATCCATGGCCTCTATCCCTCAGTGATACCTTTATATGATCTTTATCATCCATTTCCGTAACTATTAATATTTCCCTGGATTTTTCAGGTAAATTCGCCATAGAATCTGCTCCGTTTA
>JBEHWP010001040.1:0-2141 GCA_040217665.1 Vulcanimicrobiota bacterium | reverse complement strand
TTATAAATAGTAAATATTCTATTTAAGGAGCTGAGGTAATGAACCATCATTTGAGTGAAATAATCAGTGTAGATAAAGATAAATGTGTTAACTGTCATGCCTGTATATCTATCTGTCCTGTAAAATATTGTAATGATGGCTCCGGCGATTATGTAAAAATCAATGAAAATTTATGTATAGGATGTGGGCAATGTATAAAAGCATGTACTCATAAAGCACGCATTTTTATTGATGATACGGAAAGATTTTTCACAGATATATCCAGGGGGACAAAAATGATAGCTCTGGTTGCACCGGGTGTGGCGGCAAATTTCCCCGAAGAGTACCTTAACCTGAACGGATGGCTCAAATCTACAGGTATATCTGCCGTTTTTGATGTAAGTTTCGGCGCTGAATTGACCGTTCGTTCCTATCTGGAACATGCACGATTAAATAATCCAAAGTTAATAATAGCCCAGCCCTGCCCTGCCATTGTGACCTATATAGAAATATATCGCCCGGAACTTCTTCCCTATCTTGCTCCTGCCGATAGTCCTATGTTACACACGGTCAAGATGATCTATGAATTTTATCCCGCCTATAAGAATTATAAGATTGCTATGATATCACCATGTATAGCTAAAAAAAGAGAGTTTGATGAAACAGGTTTTGATATTTATAATATAACCTTTCATGCATTAAAAGAATATTTTAAGGACAAAAAGATAAGACTGACGTCTTTTCAGAACGTAGATTATGATAATCCTCCTGCCGAAAGAGCGGTTTTGTTTTCCACTCCTGGAGGGCTTATGAGGACAGCAGAAAGATGGGATCCCGGCCTGAGAAAAGCTATCAGAAAAATCGAAGGCCCTCATGTAATTTATGAATATTTAGATCATCTCTACGATATGGTAAAAAAGGGTTCTGCCCCTTTAATAGTAGATTGCCTTAACTGTGATCTCGGTTGTAATGGAGGTACAGGTACTGATATGTCGGAAAAATCCCCTGACGAACTGGAAATACTGGTAGAAAAAAGGAATATGGAGATGCAGGAAAAACATCGTAAAAAGGGTATACTGGGGATATTTTCTAACTGGCAGACCAGAAGATCCCTGGAGCAATTACTGGAAAAATACTGGAAACCTGGACTTTATAAACGTACCTATATAAATCTCAGTTCAAATTATGATATTCGTAAACCGGATAAT
Organism: Vulcanimicrobiota bacterium; assembly: GCA_040217665.1. Classification (GTDB taxonomy): domain Bacteria; phylum Vulcanimicrobiota; class SpSt-956; order SpSt-956; family JAKJGF01; genus CALARM01. The sequence continues at coordinate 954 of JBEHWP010001040.1, read as the reverse complement.
ACTGAATTAAAAGCTATTTACAGAACTATGGGAAAAAAATCTGACAGTGATCTTTATAATTGTTCCGCCTGCGGTTATGGTACATGTGAAAAAATGGCTATAGCAATATTTAATAAATTAAACAAACCTGAAAATTGTCATCATTATCTGTTAGAACACCATAAAGTACTTATGAGTGATATAGAAGCCCGTTCTTTAAAAGATGAAGAAATAAATACAATCAGCACTGCAACACAGGAATTAACAAATATGACAAATAATGTAGCAGGCAGTATGGAGGAAATGACTGCCAGTATTGCAGAAATATCAAAAAGCGCTCACAAGGCTTCAAGTATTGCTACATCAGCAGCACAGATGGCAACAAATTCTACCAATACTATTATAAAACTGGAAAATTCCAGCAATGAAATAGGGAAAGTAGCAGGCTTTATCAGAGATATAGCAGAACAATTAAATTTATTGGCCTTAAATGCAACTATAGAAGCAGCCAGAGCCGGTATAACCGGTAAGGGTTTTGCTATAGTAGCAAGCGAAGTAAAAAAACTGGCAACTGAAACTAAAGAAGCTATAAAGGAAATAGAAGATAAAATACATGCCATACAACAATCGTCCACTGATACTGCAAATATAATGAAGAATATTTCGACAGTTATTCAGCAAATCCAGCTTTTTCAAATGACTATATCCAGTGCTGTTGAAGAACAATCTGTTACAAGTAACGAAATTACAAGGAATATTTCAGATGTTTCTTCTTCAGTATCAGATATTAATAATAATATAAGTCATATTGTTGTAAAGAGTTAGATTGATATTGTTCGTTCTAACAATTTGCCGGAGTTGTTTTTATTGCAATCCTGAGTACCGCAACAGGTAAATTGGTACCCAAAAAATATGGAACACGCTCCTGTCCCTGTCCGGGCTCTGGAGGAAAAGATATGCCGTATTAAAAGAGAG
>JBEHWP010001039.1:0-2149 GCA_040217665.1 Vulcanimicrobiota bacterium | reverse complement strand
TAACGGTAAACTTCCCCTCTTCTGTTCCATAGAGAAGATATTTGTTATCAGGGGTAATATGAACTGCAATAATCTGTTCTTTAATGTCTTCGATTTTTTTCAGCATATGTTCTGTGGAAATATTCCACAAATAAATATAATTGCATATATCAACTGATACAATAAGAGAACCATCGGAATTTATATATGATAATTTAAGAGTCCACGGAGCTTTTAACGTTTTTATCTCTTTCCCTGTAAACATATCGGTGAGGTTCATAATACCGTTCGCATAAGAAGTAAGACATATTTTCCCGTATCTGTCTGTCATGACAGAAACAATACCGCTTCCTCTGACTCTTTCAGAGATTTCCCCGGACGGTATATGGATTTTAAGATAATCCATACCTTTGCCGAAGGCCCATCTGTTATCACCGCTGACAGAAAGGTTTTCCACAGGTTGATAACCGTTATTAAAAATCTTTTTAATAAGAGAACTGCATTTCTCAGATCTTTTTTCTGCATAAGCCATTGATTTTTGAAGCTCCCTCTCATATGGTTCACGAATCTTCTTAAAAAATTCCAGAGCAGATACAGGATCATCTCTTTCTAAATGAACGAGCCCGGAAAGATAATACACTTCATGTCCGGCAGAAAGAAGTGACATTTCATCAAGTAACTGAAGATCATCGATTTCTCCTTCCCTCCATCTTACAAGTCCTCTGTTATAGACAGACTGAACATGGAGAGGATTTAAAGAAAGAGCTTCTCCCCAGATAGAGGCAGCTTCTTTTTTCATGGCCAGATCCATAAGTGAAACAGCCCTGTTATTAAGACTGTCTGCCATGAGTTTTATTTCGTCAGTCTCATGTAACTGATATGTTTCACCTGTTAATTCTTCGTATATTTCAGAAAGTCTCTTTATTGCTTCATCACAGGAAGAAAAGCGATTGGGAGGTGATTTTTCAAGACATTTCAGTATAAAATCGGAAAGAGAATGAGGGATTTCTCCGTTAAATTCCGACGGATGAGGAGGAGGGGAAGAAATATGACGTAATTTAAGGACTCCCGAATGTTCCACTCCCCTGTCAAAGGGACGGCATTTACAGCACATTTCATACATCATAATGCCGGCTGAATATATATCACTCCACGGGCCTGTATCGCCGTAAGACACATCCCACTGTTCTGGAGGCATATAGGCAGGGGTGCCTGCAGCGGAAATTTCTTCCCCTGAAGAAAACAGAGTGCAGGCGATACCGAAATCGGTAATCTTCAGTTGACCATCTGAAAGGAGGCAGTTTGCAGGTTTTATATCACGGTGAACAAGGCCTTTTCTGTGAGCAAAAGACAATCCCGTAAAGCACTGAATTGAGAGAGAAATAATTTCCCTGAAATCTTTAATTTTATGAATGCACGAAGAAAGGCTTCCTCCTTCCGCACATTCAAGAAATATAAGGGGCACTCCGCCCGGGTTACGTACATAATGACATGATATAATATTCGGATGAAGGCCAAGTTTTACCCATTCTTCACATTCTTTCAGAAATCTTTTTTTATAATGGTCTCTCCGGGAAAATTCATGGTGAAGGGATTTAACGGCAAGATCGGTCTGCCATGTTCTGTGATAAACCCTGTAAACAGACCCGTATGTACCGGCTCCGAGAAGTTCTTTAACTTCATAGAGATCCATTATTATATCGCCCTGTTTCCACTCAGCAATTTTTTCGCCTGAGTCGGATTTTTCTACAGGAACAGTTCCCGATGTATAAAGAAGTGTTATGTCATTCGAGTTTTTATCAGAAAAAGACAGAGTATAACTCCTTTTCAGTGACAGGTTACCAGTTATATTACTATGTAAAAGTAATCTTTATCGTTCACTTTTCACAACACACTATAATCGTGACGCGTAACGCGTAACGCGTGACGGGTAAGTTCCATGTCTCACGTCTCACGTCTCACGTCTCACGTTTCATTTCTATTAAAATTCCATTACTATTTTCACTATATCTACCAGTTCATCCTTCGTGAAAGGTTTCTCTATGAAGTGTATTCCTTCATCCAGTACCCCATGGTCTGCTATTATATCAGCCGTATATCCCGACATAAACAGTTGTTTAACAGCCGGATAAAGGGCTTTTATTTTTTTTGCCAGTTCACGGCCATTCAT
>JBEHWP010001038.1:0-2149 GCA_040217665.1 Vulcanimicrobiota bacterium | reverse complement strand
TTTAATCCTGAAGCATTGTTAAATTTTAATAATTTACTTTTAAAATGCGCATTGGCAAGGTGTTTACAGTTCCACGTTAGAAGATAATCCATTTCGTAATATACCGAACATGCTATGTGAAATAAATCAATTATTGCTTTTACAGGGAAATTAAGATTTTCCAGATATGTCTGAACAAGATTTTCAATGAAATTGTTATGTTCCAGTATTGTCATATCATCAAGTATTTCAATTCTTTTTTTAGATAACGAACTATCACCTCTTATAATTTCCTGTATAACATATTCAGAGATATAGAGTTCATAATTGCTTTTCTGAGTTTCCCACCATATTTTTGTTATTTCCTGATGAGTTAATACTATTATATCCCTGTTAGGTTTTGAGACCACATAACTCGGTATAGTTGTTTCTATATAAACCCGGTACATTTTTCCACCTCTTTACAGGCTAACTTACATATTTATTATAACATAAAACCGTCGGATTTAAGTTATGAACATATATAATAATTTTGACAATATATACAGCCTGGTTTTAAGAAACACCGTTAACGGAAAACAGAGGATTACTTCGGAATATACCGGGAACAGAATAGAAGATGGATTTATAAATTTCGACCGGCAATTGAGTTTATTTTAAAATGGTTGAATTAGAATATTCTTTAAAGCCCCCGGCATAAGCTATGGCCTGAAAAGTGGCAGGATGGTAATAATTTGTTCGAATCTCAAAAAATCAGACTCATTATGAGTAAGAAGGTGCTTAATGTCATAAAATTGCATAGTGGCAACTATATTTGCGTCATGAATCTGACTACCCCCGATTGGAATAAGTTCTATAAGAGCAATCAAATTCTTTGTAATCTGTGGGCCCTCTTCTGCTATATTGAAAATTGTTTCAAAATATTTAATATGCTTGCTCAATGTTGAAATTGCTATTTGCTGTGAGAATTTCTGTGGTCTTGTTAATGTTGCAAGATACTCACGGATGACCTGCCTGCTTATCCATAGTTCTGCTCCTGTATTATATAAATCAGTCAATGATTTAAGAGCAACCTTATGATATGGAGACGCAGTAACAGATGCATAAACCAGAATATTTGTATCTATAAAAATCTGATTATCTGCCCCACTCATTATACATATCCTCTCTCCTGAGTGAAAAGTTCTCCGGCCACTCTACATCAATAGTCGGAAAATTCAGATCTGAACGATTTTTAATGTCGGATTTAGCTTCATCTACCAGCATAATTACTCTGTATTTTCCAGGAGGTATTTCAGATGTCTCTATGTTCAGAAGTAATTTGCCTTCATCCGTAACAGTAGCATCAGTCTCAATAGTTTTCATAAATAGCACCTCTTAATAATTATTTCTCTAATAATTATAGCATATATTCACAGAGTTTCAATAAGGCGGTGCAGAACGAGAAAACTTGTTCTTGAAGCGTGGGATTGTCTGAACCGGGAAGTGCAGGATTAAAGATGGACAGGTTCAGGGTTCAGAGAAATCCTGCTCATCTCATAAATCCCATAAATCCCGGTCAGGCTTGTTCTTGATGCGTGGGACAGGATGGAAGGAACTTGAGCCTGGTCCGGGTAAAGTATTTTTATGCCAGATTCTTCTGCAGACTTAATTGATTTCTACAGGTTGAGCAGAGACAGAGAATTTTAATCTCTTAAATTAATAAAATTTCCTCTGCCGGCAGCTTTTGTCGGTATCCCTCCTTTATAATATAAATGTGGTTTTCTGTATAAAAAAATCAGAATTACGGGAAAGAATTTTTTGTAATAGAATAAAGCCTTTTATCTCATGGAATTTTTCTCTTTTTCCCTTTTATGTGCTTCTTTCCCGGAAGATAAATTACAAAAACCGGCACCGGCTTATTTCCTGGATTTTTCACTGCCTGTGCTTATTCAGAGTGAATTTTTTTCAGTTTTAGTAATCTTTGACATCTAATTTGACTTTACTTTTTTTTTGTTTATAATAAAATAGTTGATATTCTGGTTAAATAATGATATTTTTTATAATGCTGGTATATTTTATATAAAATATATACTTGTTTTATTGAATTATTATATATAGAAAAAATATTTCTGTGATAGTTGAAAAATGCGATGAATAATATCTTGTTTTTTGATCTTGAAATAGATGA
>JBEHWP010001037.1:0-2154 GCA_040217665.1 Vulcanimicrobiota bacterium | reverse complement strand
TATAAATTATATAGACGCAAAATATTAACAGTCTGCAAAACCAGTTTGCCACGCAATAGGATCATATCTTTTCCGGAAGAGTCCGGACAGGGACAGGTTTTAGAAATGGGTATGAACTTATCTGGAGCGGTACTAAGGATCTGTCAGGAAATAACTACATCATAGTTACAGTTTATATCGTGATGCGTAATGCGTAACGCGTGATGTGATGATACTTATTGTTCTAAGAATTTGCCGGAGTTATTTTTCTTACATTCCATAGGAGATGATAATATGGATATTAATTTAAAAATATAGGAATTTTCATTTCGTTTAAACTATATATAAAATGGCAAGATTTGACGGCTTTTTATATTTCTCTGCCGCAGTCTATACAGTATTTATTTTCTGCAGGTGAAGTTGTGCCACAGCAGGGGCATTGTTTTTCTCCGGAAGATTTATGAGAATAGTCAGTGAAATCATCTGTAAAATCAGAAACTACAGGAAATATTTTATGAGGAGTCTCCTTTTCTGAATCTTTTTTCTCTTTATTATAAGATTTATCTGAAGATTTTTTCCTTTCTGTTTCTTTAAGCTGTTTCTTTTCTTCTACCTGAGTTAAAGTTTTTAAGGTTTCTTCTTTTGACTGAGCCAGAGATTTTATCCTATTTTCTTCTACCTGAGTTAAAGCTTTTAAGGTTCTTTCTTCTAACTCAGATAAAACTTTTATTCTGTCTTCTTCTGCCTGAGCCAGAGATTTTATCTTTTTTTCTTCCAACTCAGATAAAGTTTTTATTCTGTCTTCTTCTACCTGAGCCAGAGCATTTATTGCTTCCTCTTCTGCCCTGGCTATAGCTTTTATTCTTTCCTCTTGTGCCTGAGCCAGAGCATTTCTCTTTTTTTCTTCTGCTAACACAGGATCGTTTCTCTCCTGTAAAATTATATCTTTCCCGGAGAAGTTTAGTGCGATTTCAACCATAATTTCGCTTAAATATAGCAGATCCTGTGTACTATCTATAATACGTTTCGTTTTATTCTGAAGTTTTGTTTCTGAGAGAGTCATATTTATGAGATAGGATCCATATAAAAGTTTTCTCTGTAAATCAGGGGTAAACACTTCATTTATTTTATCATCAGGGGAGATTTTTATCATAAACACATCGTCAAATCTTATATTTCCAGTTTGAATATCTTTACTACCAAATATTTTTTCTATTTTATTGAAAAAAAAATTTTTCCTGTAAATATGAAAATTATACGCTGAACGTTCAGGCAATTTAATTGTAATGACAGTATAGATTATACTTTCTTCACCTGTGCCTTTCATAACAGTTTCAAGAACATAATCGAACTCTCTGTATTTCCCTGTAATCTTCGGGAAAGGTACCTGTCTCTCAAATGTTATATCAAGACCTGAATCTACTGCGAATTTTTTCCATACTGCCTGTATTGCCCTCTGTTTTGAAGAAATAGATGACAGGGTAAAAATAGCAATAATAAAAATTAAAAAGAATACAAATAAACAGCCAAATAAGTCTTCCATGAAAAATTCCTTATTTTTCCTTTCTCGTATCTGAAACCTTTCGTTATTACAATGCAAAAATCCTCTCTCTATTAAAAAGTGCAAAATTATATAAAAATAAAGAATCCTTTTTTAATTTTTTCTATCTAATCAGTTAAAAGACAAAAATAGAAAAACAAGGAGGAATAGATTATGAATAACACAGAAAATAAAAATGTAACCTGTGAAATAAACACCGGCTGTTCGACATGTCCTTTATATCAGGGAGGTTCATGTAGTGCCAGAAAGGAGAATTGTTCTGCTTCAGAGAGTTGTTCACTCGTACCTGTAGCAAAAAAATCAACAGAAAAGGCGGAAAATTTTCCGAAGAGGTTTTTTATGAAAAAGGCAAATGTAACCAAAATACAGATGGTTTCCTGGATTATAGTTCCCCTTATATCACTGGGCGGACTCTGGTATCATAAACTGGGTCTTATTATGCCTGTAATGATGGTTTTTTTGCTGGTACTCTCTTATTTCAGGGGTAGATTCTGGTGTGGCAACCTCTGTCCCAGAGGTGCTTTCCTTGAAATATTTATAAAACCTGTATCTTTTTACGGAAAAATCCCTGATTTATATAAATCCAAATATTTTCGACTTGTTGTGGTGACAGT
>JBEHWP010001036.1:0-2156 GCA_040217665.1 Vulcanimicrobiota bacterium | reverse complement strand
GTGATAACGGCTCTGGCTTATTTCCTGAAGAAGGGTTTTGTAATCCACCAGTTCCTCTCTCATAACAAGGTCAACTTCTTCGGAGAATTGTTTTTCTATAAAATCTCTGCAAACTTCGTAACCACCATCTAAAAACAGAGCACCTATCAAAGCTTCAAAAGAATCAACAAGAATAGACGGTCTTTTTTTACCTCCACTCTTTAATTCGCCTCTCCCGAGATTAAGAAAAGAACCGAGTTTTATTTCTGCAGCTTTCTTCTCCAGCACATCTTTGCTTACTACAAGAGCTTTTGTTTTTGCAAGCCATCCTTCCCTTTTTTCAGGAAATTTTTTAAAGAGAATATGGCATATAGCAAGTCCGAGTACTGAATCACCCAGGAACTCAAGCTGTTCATAATGGCCCGATTTTCTTTCCTTTTCATCTTTTCCCCGCATCTCATGAACAAAGGACTCATGAGTCAAAGCAGTTTCCAGTATAGCTCTGTCTTTAAACGTATAGCAGATTCTATTCTCAAGTTTCTCAATTTTCCTGTCAGGCTTTTTCATTATACTTACTGGCTACAAGTACAGCATTAGTTCCTCCAAAACCGAAAGAATTGGACAGGGCAATATTCACTGTTGCCTTTCTTGCTTTATTCGGTACATAATCCAGTTCACATTCAGGATCAGGGGTTTCATAATTTATAGTAGGAGGTATTATGTCATTCTGAACAGTAAGTAACGTAGAGGCAAATTCCAGTGCACCTGCCGCTCCAAGTGTATGGCCTATCATTGATTTATTCGAACTTATAGCAACTTTACCGGCATAGTCTCCAAAGACTTTCTTTATGGCATAAGTTTCAATACGATCATTAAAAGGAGTAGACGTTCCATGAGCGTTTATATAATCAATCTTTTCCGGAGAAAGACCTGCATCCTTCAGAGCACATATCATAGTCCTCTGGGCGCCATCACCTTCAGGGTCAGGAGCAGTAATATGATATGCATCGGCAGACATACCAAAACCTATAATCTCACCGTATATCTTTGCTCCTCTTGCTCTGGCAAAGTCAAGAGCCTCAAGTATCAATATACATGCACCTTCTGCAATAATAAAACCGTCTCTGTCCTTATCAAAAGGTCTGCAGGCTTTTGCAGGATCATCATTTCTTCTGGTAAGAGCCTTCATATTCCCAAAACCTGCTACACTCATAGGTGTTATAGCTGCATCGGAGCCGCCGGCAATCATTACATCAGCGAGGCCTCTCTTGATAATATTATAACTTTCTCCAATACAGTGGGCTCCTGTAGCACATGCTGTAACTATACAAAAATTTGGCCCTCTGGCCTTATAACGAATGGAAATCTGTCCTGATGCCATATTGGCTATAAGCATAGGAATGAAAAATGGACTTACTTTATCAGGTCCTTTTTTACTCAAAACGTCACATTGCTGTTCCAGAGTGCTCAGCCCTCCAATACCACTTCCAACAAGAACACCAACTCTCTCACTCATTTCATCTGTTATGGTAAGGTTTGAATCATCCATGGCCAGTTTTGTAGCGGCTACGGCAAACTGGGTAAATCTATCCATCCTCTTCGCTTCTTTTTTATCTATAAAATCACTGACAACAAAATTTTTAACTTCTCCTGCAACCTGACTGGCAAAAGGTTCGGGATCAAATGAAGAAATACGATCAATACCTGTCTTTCCTTCGATTAAACTATTCCAGTATATATCCTTACCTATACCATTACAACATATTGGGCCAATACCGGTTACAACAACCCTCTTACTATTCAAAACATTCACCTCTTTATTTTTTTAACTCTTTATGATACTCTACCTGAAAGCAGAAATCTATCTGACAATTAATATTCATATTAATTGTAACCGCCTGTAAGAATTCTTTATCGAGAGTCAACTTCCTTCTTGCCTGTGCAAGTAATTTATTAAAATCTCATAATGGCACATCAAAACTCCCAAAACCTATTAAATCCAGTTTTACAGGCGGTTTATCTGGCTTAATCTCCGTTTTATCTTTTTCTTTATTATCTTCCTGTACTTTTTTATCTTTCTCCTCTTTTTGTTCCTGTCCCATAAAATAACCTCCTTTTTTTCAGTTACCAGTTATAAGTTACCAGTAATCAATATCTTTTTATACCAGTCCTCTGTT
>JBEHWP010001035.1:0-2159 GCA_040217665.1 Vulcanimicrobiota bacterium | reverse complement strand
TATAACTTGACTATAGTAGTCTCATATTATATAATACAAATAGTATTAATTTGTAAATGGAGGCGAAATTTATGAATCTAGAGTATTTTTCCGAATAATCAAGAGAAGCTCTTGTGACGGCAAATGAACTTGCTCAGATGTACAATCACAATCAGATAGAAAAAGAACATTTACTTCTGGCACTCCTCCATCAGGCAGATGGTCTTGCAGGTCAGGTATTTGAAAAAATGAATATAAATTCCAGAGAAATAATCTCTGATCTTGAGCAGCATATGCAGGAAATGCCAAAGGTATATCAGAACGGTACGGGTGCCGGGGTTTATGTAAGCAGAGATCTTCAAAAAATTTTAGATGCATCGATAAAAGAAGCTGAAAGGCTGAAAGATTCCTATGCAGGCATAGACTGTCTCCTTGTTTCTCTCGTAGAAGACACATCGGGCGCAGCAGGAAGGATTCTCAAAAGACATGGAGTTACGGGGGAAAAATTACTAATGGCTTTAAAAGATATAAGAGGGGGCAAGAAAGTTGATAACCCGTCAGGAGACAGTAATTTCCAGATGCTCCAGAGGTTCAGCAGGAATCTCACTAAGCTGGCTTTAGACAGAAAACTTGATCCTGTTATTGGCAGAGATTATGAAATAAGAAGAGTAATACAGGTATTGAGCAGGAGAACAAAGAACAATCCCATGCTTACAGGTGAACCGGGAGTAGGGAAAACTGCCATCGTAGAAGGTCTTGCCCAGAGAATTGCTAAAGGTGATGTACCGGAGGGGCTTAAAAACAAGCAGCTTTTTGCCCTGGACATGGGAGCTCTTGTGGCAGGGTCGAAGTACAGAGGTGAATTTGAAGAGAGAATAAAAGGAGTCATGAGGGAAATTACGGAAGCAAACGGAAAAATCATAGTATTTATAGATGAATTTCATACGGTAGTGGGAGCAGGTGCTGCAGAAGGTGCAATAGGCGCGGCGAATTTACTGAAACCTGCCCTTGCCAGAGGAGAACTTCGCTGTGTTGGCGCCACCACCCTTGATGAATACAGAAAACATGTAGAAAAAGACGCAGCCCTGGAAAGAAGATTTCAGCCTGTTCTCGTAGCAGAACCATCAGTTGAAAGTACCGTAAGTATTTTGAGAGGATTAAAAGAGACCTATGAAGTTCATCACGGAGTGAGAATTCAGGATAATGCCCTTGTAGCTGCAGCAGCCCTTTCCAACCGCTATATAAGCGACAGATTTCTCCCTGATAAAGCCATAGATCTCGTAGATGAAGCAGCGGCACAACTAAGGGTTGAAATAGACAGTAAACCGGGCGAACTGGACAGCAAAGAAAGAAGGATAGTCCAGCTTGAAATAGACAGAATTTCCCTGAAAAAGGAACATGATCCTGCATCCATGGAAAGACTGGAAAAACTGGAAAAAGAGCTTTCAGAACTGAAAGACAGCATAAAACAGATGAGAGCACAGTGGGATAATGAAAAGAAAGCCATTGACAATATAAGGAATTTAAAGAAAGCACTGGAAGTGGCGAAAAAGAAGCTGGAAAAAGCAGAAGAAGAAAATGATCTGAACAGAGCGGCAGAATTAAAATACGGACAGATAATAAAAATAGAACAGCAGATAAATGAGGAACAGGGAAAACTGCTTCAGATTCAGCAGAGCCGCCAGATGTTAAGCGAAGAAGTAACGGAAGATACCATTGCAAAAATAGTGAGTAAATGGACCGGTGTTCCTGTAAGCAAACTTCTTGAAGGGGAAAAAGAGAAACTGCTAAAAATGGAGGAAAATCTCCATAAAAGGGTTGTCGGACAGGATAAAGCTCTCGTAGCAGTATCTGATGCGGTAAGACGTGCAAGGGCAGGTCTCAAAAACACGCAGAGACCAATAGGATCATTTATATTTATGGGCCCCACAGGTGTGGGAAAAACAGAACTTGCAAAAGCACTGGCAGAATTTTTGTTTGATAACGAGGAAGCTATAGTGAGAATTGACATGTCCGAATATATGGAAAAACATTCCGTATCCCGTCTTATAGGAGCACCTCCCGGTTACATTGGTTACGATGAAGGGGGACAGCTTACTGAAGCAGTAAGACGTAAACCGTACAGCGTGGTTTTACTGGACGAAATAGAAAAGGCTCACAGAGAAGTTTTCAATGTTCTG
>JBEHWP010001034.1:0-2166 GCA_040217665.1 Vulcanimicrobiota bacterium | reverse complement strand
ATTACCTGTCATCTGCTGGGACATCATTTTATCTATTTTCATAATTTCACTCTCCTTAGAGATAGATAATATTCTATTAGTTTAAATTATAGCCCTAAAAAAAGAAAAAAGAAATAATATTTTGTTAAAATATTGTTAACATTTTATAAATTATGGATATCGGGTTTCAGGTGTCAGGTTATGGGTTTTAATCTTCCCGGCACAACACCCATAACCCTTAATCATTAAAACCATATTTTACGCCACAAAAGATGAAAAATCCTGTATTTCTAAATTACTGTATTGTTGTATAATTTCGGGAAATAAACCAGCTCTGTCATGTATTACCCATCATGCATCACGACTGTTCTCCCCTGGCCTTTAAATAAATCTCCTTAACCTTCTGTGATGGTTTAATATCGACTTCTTCCTGTAATGTCTGAGAGCAGAGGAGATACTGCCTGACTACCTGTTCTGATTTACCCTGAGCAAGATAACTCTCCATTATTAAACAGTATGCTTCCTGATCACAGGGATCTTCCTTCAATACCTTCTGGGCATAATTTATGGCCTGATGATAATTTCCATTTTCCATATAATTACGGGAAATCTCTTTTAACATATAAACAAATTTCTCCTGAAATTCATAACCGTACTGTATTGCCCAGTCATCATAATAAGTCTCAAGAAATCTTCCTCTGTAAAGTTCAACTGCTTCTCTGAAGTCTGATATACTCTTATCAACATATCCCTGTTCCTCTTTTATCATACCTGAATTATAAAGCTTCTCGAACTCATTTACATCATACCAGCAGGAAAGGTCAGTATTGATTTGATAGGTAGAGTGATGGATATAAATGATTCCCTTCGGAGGTATAGCAAGTCTTTTTGAGACTATTTTTCTTACATGATGAACTGCATTATAAAGATTCTGCCTTGCTTTATCTACAGGGCTATCAGGCCAGAACATATCTATAATCTTATCTTCCGGCACTTTATGGCTCCACTGAAAAATTAAATAGAGAAACAGTAATTTTACTTTTTTTGTTTTCCATTCGTTATCTTCTATAAATTTACCTTTCAGAAAAACCGCAGGCACACCAAAACTGTATATGGTAATATCCATGTCCCTCGCTGCAGGTAGAGGAGATTTAGCTTCATAGGATTTACCTGTTCTCTTTTTTTCTTCTGTAAACGACTGTCGTAATGTGTCAAATAGTTCCTTCTTTTCATCTTTAAAAGTGGATAAAAAAGCCTCTACTATGAGAGGATCATATTTTGCTCCTTTCCCATCTTCTATAATCCTCAGAGCTTCTCTGTGAGAGAAACCGGATCTATAAGGCCTGCTGTTTGTAAGACTGTCATAGGCTTCCGAAATATTCAGAATCTTTGACTCAACAGGTATGTCATCACCTTTAAGGCCTGAAGGATGTCCTGTACCGTCAAATTTTTCCGATTTATGTAAAATTATCCTTGCAACCTCTTTCAGGTCATTCATAGGAGAAAGTAATTCATGGGCTTTAAGAGGCATGGCTTTTAACTGTTCATTTTCTTCTTCTACAAGTTTTTCCGTTTTATGAAGGAGAGATTGTTTTGTAGTGGCTGTACCTATATCATGCAGATATCCTGCCCATTCCAGCAACTGAATTTTATCTTCTGAAAGGCCAAAAATTCTGGCGGTTTTTATAGCTCTCTGTGTTACTCTTATAGAGTGCCCCTTCCAGTATTTATCTCTGTCTTCAATTGCTTCTATCAATATTTTAAGTATTTTAAAAAGACTGTCCCTCTGTCTTCGAAATATTTCTTTATCAACCAGAAGCTCTTCCATAAGATATTTTCCCTCCCCGTAAAAAAATCAGTTAAATTATTTAGATAAAATGCCTGTACATAATTTTATCTAAAACCTTATTTTTGACTGGGATTTTCGGGATTAAAGAATTATCAGGATTAGAAAATTCAAGTAAAGTAATTCTATTTATCATCCTGGTAATCCCATAAATCCTATAAATCCTGGTCGAAAATGAAAATTCCTATATCTTTAAATTATTTAGATTAACTCTCTTTAAATAAATTAATCCTAAAAAATTGATTTTATGCTATTAAAAATGAAAATTCCTGTAATCTTAAATTATATCATGCCAGATAAGATTTAACAATAATTGCGTTTTTTACGACACCTCTATTTAC
>JBEHWP010001033.1:0-2167 GCA_040217665.1 Vulcanimicrobiota bacterium | reverse complement strand
ATATGTCTGACATGGGTGTCTTACCACTTATTCCCTCCATCACTATAGCCATCTTCTCATCTATGGACCAATTCCTTTTCTTCATCTTTCATGCACCTCCAGAGTTATCTATATTATTTTATCTCTACACACTGAAGGTGTCCACACTTTTCTTCCTCAGTATAATACCCTGACAATAGAAAAAGAGAAGAAAGAAACATGAAATGATAATCAAAAGTAATATTTCCTATTTTCCATACTCCATGTGTGAGAATAATAATTGAAGCCAGACCGGATATAAGTAGAAACATACCGGGTATTCTATAAAGGTATTTCGGGGCAAATATCATGATATATTTCAGATGTCTCCACCCATCGTGCCAGGTTCTTAAATGAGGAGGCCTTCCCCTTGTATCCCTATAAAGGCTACAGGGAATTTCACAGACATTCATTTTTAATATACCGGCTTTAATCAACATTTCAGATGCAAATTCCATTCCTCCGCTTACAAGATTCATACGTTCAAAAGCTTCTTTTGTAAAAGCTCTCATTCCACAGTTACAATCGGATATTTTGATTTTGAAAAATCTCCTTATAAGATAGGTTAATACCGGTGTCCCAAGATATCTATGGAGATATGGCATGGCACCTTTTTCTATATTACCAGTAATACGGCTGCCCATAACAAGATCAATATTTCCCTCTCTCAACTTTTCTATAAATAGAACACTCTCACGAAAATCATATGTTCCATCTGCATCACCCATGACAATATATTTACCATGTGATTGTTTTATACCGTAAATGATGGCATTCCCGTATCCTTTTAGCGTTGTATGGACAACCCTGGCACCGGCTTCTGTTGCAAGTTTCGTAGAATTATCTGTAGAACCATTATCTGAAATTACTATTTCACACTCTGTATTTAATTTCTTTATAGCTTCTTTTGCCATATTTATTGCTTCTTCAATAGTTTTCTCTTCATTAAGGCATGGTATAACAAAAGAAACTTCAATTTCTGGCATATTCAGTCTCCTTTTCTTATTAGAATCTGATCTATCCATAAAGGATTCTCAGATTTAATAGTTATAGATTTTATACTTTCACTGTTCCATAACCATTGACTGCTTATTCGTATCAGATAATTTTCAACTCTTTTTGAAGGTATAATATCAAAAGTAAAAGAACTTTTAATATTATTACCGTATGTAATGGTGGCTCTTACATAAGAGTCAGATTTTAATCTAAGATGAAGGTAGTTGCCTGTTGATTTATCTATCCGGGAAGGAAAATTTACTTCCATAACTTCATTCGTTCCAAGAAATTTATTTATTTCTTTTTCCCATAAAATTTTTGTTTCATCTGATGCCTTTTTCGTATCATAATTCCCCCATATATAAGGCAATTTCATCAGATTGAAATGTTGAACCGTATTATTAAGAGCTATTAAATTATTATCCTTTTGTATAAGTTCAATACCTTCTATCTTAAATTCTGAATTATATGGAGGATCAAACCTTATATCACAGAGTTTGTTTTTTTCTATTGATAGTAACACAGGAACTTCAACTGAATTTTCATTATCTCTAGCTATTACTTTTACTTTAATGCTGTCCTTTTCGTTAAATGGTATGTTATTTAAGGAATAAAAAACTTGTAAATCTCCTTCTCTTGAACTTCTATATTTTATTTTTAAAGACCAGTATTTATTAGTATCTAAATAGTTTAAACCTTCCAGATGAATAAAATTATAAATATAAGGGTCATAATTTCCACAGATGAGGGAAAATTTATTGTCTTTATAATTTGCTTTTACTATGTCATTTAATTTCTTATTATCATTATTTTTTAATGTTAATGATATGGAATTTTCATGCCTATCTATAGATTTATTAAAATTATTTGCAACCCATATATCATATGTATGAATAGTACCCAGAGGTTTATAATTTTTATATATAAATTCTGCAATTCTGTAACATCTTACAGAATTTGGTATATCATCTACCTCATCCCCCCACCATTCAGAATCTCTGAATATAACAAAAGGGAGTTCATTTTTCTCATAAAGTCCTTTCAGATCTTTAAGGCATATAATCTGACTTTTATCAGAACCATAAACAGGAGTTCCGCTTAAATTAAAATAGGGCAGCTTTCTTTCAGTAAAAACATAGAGGAAATGAGCCAT
>JBEHWP010001032.1:0-2168 GCA_040217665.1 Vulcanimicrobiota bacterium | reverse complement strand
CGTGACGCGTAACGCGTGACGGGAGGAAACTGTTTATTACATGCTTATTCTCAGGTCAGTATAATCTCGTAATGCGTAATTCGTTATGCATTACGATTCCCATATAAATATATTTTATTTATACTATCATTATGTTTAATTTTCTGCAAGTTATTTTTATTAAAAATTATATAAAATGATTGCTATTGCAACGATTTTGTTGTAAACTGATACTAATAATTTTTCATCAATTAAATCTATGAATGTTATATTATAGTTATTTTCATAACTATCCATAAATAATAAGTTCGTAAAGCGTAATGCATTACCCGTTACGCTTCCTTAATTTTCAATAAGTTATGAAATAAACTATAATAATATTTTTGAAAGGAGTTGTTATTAATGATACTCAAGAATTGTATGAAGGATGTCATTGCTATCAGAGCGTCAACTACTGTAAGGGATGCGGCGAAATTGATAATTGAAAAACGGGCAGGTACACTTCCTGTAGTGGATGATAATGAAACTCTCATAGGAGTAGTAAGACTTCCCTGTATTTTAAAGGTCTTTATGCCTAACTTCGTTTCTTTACTGGATAATATTGATTTTGTAGCTGACTTCGGTTCTCTTGAAGATCTACATTTCAGCGATATACCGGAAATAGAACATATTACTATGAAAAAAATTATGGAAAAACCTGTTCTTGTAGATGAGGAATGCGGTCTGTTGCGGGCTTTTGCCATTATGGATAAATATAATTTCATGGATTTACTCGTTGTAAATAAGGAAGGTCGTCTCGTCGGTATTGCTTCCCGTGTGGATATTGCTGCAGGATTTCTCTCTGCTTCCATGGAAAGCGGAGGTGCTCTGACATGACATTGCCTCAGATTATTGCTCTTGTTATTTTTATCCTTACTTTTACTCTTCTCATTACCGAAAAGATTCACCGTACTATTGCCGCCATGATTGGCGCTTCCGTAATGGTAGGAATCGGAATAATAATGAAATTTTATTCTGCAGAAGAAGCGCTTCATACAGTCGATTTTGAGACACTGGGACTGCTTCTGGGCATGATGATTCTTGTAAGGCTCCTTCAGCAGACAGGTTTTTTTCAGTATGCAGCAATTGTGACTGCAAAAAAATCGAGAGGAAATGTATGGTTTCTGATGGTATTCCTGGGGGCGACTACATCTGTTTTATCTATGTTTCTGGATAATGTTACCACTGTTGTTTTGATTGCTCCCGTGACAATATTGATTGCCGAAATGCTTAATATAAGTGCCGTTCCTCTTCTCATGGCAGAAGCTATGCTGTCAAACATAGGAGGAGTTGCCACTCTTGTCGGAGATCCTCCCAATGTAATAATAGCCACTGTCACGAAATTTACTTTTCTGGATTTCATTACCCATCTGGCTCCCATGTCTTTTGTGGCATGGTTTGTTACTCTTGTTATATTCAGAATCGTTTTTCGTAAAGAACTGTCTGCAAAACCTAAAAATATAAAAGGACTGATGAGCCTGGATGAAAAGAAAGCTCTAAAGGATCCGCAGAATGCCAGGAAAATATTGACAGTCCTCGGTTTTGTAATAATATTTTTTTTCTTACAGGGTCTGCTTCATCTTACCCCTGCCTATGTGGCTCTGACAGGAGCTTCTCTTGCTCTGCTGCTTGTACGTCCTCCTATGGAAGAGACTATAAGTCATGTTGAATGGAATGTTCTTCTGTTTTTTGCTTCTCTCTTTATCTGTGTGGGAGGATTGAAATTTTCAGGATTATTAGAATTATTCTCAACAGGTATAGTGGGCCTTGCCAGAGAGAACCTTTTACTTGCCGATTTGCTTTTACTATGGGTAGGGGCAATAGCATCGGGAATTATAGATAATATTCCCTTTACAATAGCCATGGTTCCTGTGATCCAAAAACTGGGAGAAATGGGGATATGTGTTTCTTCACTATGGTGGGCTCTTGCCCTGGGCGTCGGTTTCGGAGGTAATGCTACTCCTATAGGTTCTACTGCCAATGTAATAATCGTATCTCTCAGTGAAAAGACCAAAAAACCGATCACTTTTAATATCTGGCTCCGTACCGGCATTCCTGTAATGATCGTTACATGTCTTGTTATAAGTGTATTATTTGTTATTTTCTTTAAATGGATGAATACGCCGTAATTTAAATGTATAGGGATTTTT
>JBEHWP010001031.1:0-2171 GCA_040217665.1 Vulcanimicrobiota bacterium | reverse complement strand
GGACAGTCAACCACAATTATCCGTAAGGAGTAGCCGGTATAACATTGGCGAAGGGCATATAACAGGAGTCATCCTGACTTATCTCTCTAAAGGAGATTTATTATGATTTATGTAATATCTAAAGAAGGTAAACCCTTAATGCCTACAAAAAGAAGAGGCAAAGTAAGACATCTTCTGAAAGATGGGAAAGCAATTATTGTAAAATACGAACCTTTTACAATACAATTACTCTATGAAACAACTGACTATAAACAGAAGATAATACTCGGTGTTGACCCTGGAAGTAAAAATCTTGCTCTCACTGCAATTACAGAAAAGGGGAATATTTTGTATCACGCAGAAGTAACACTCAGAACTGATATAAAAGAGAATATAAGAAAAAAAAGAACCTTAAGGAAAGCAAGAAGGCAGAGAAAAACTCCATACAGAAAGGCAAGATTTCTCAATCGCAAAAAACCTTCCCGATGGCTTCCTCCATCTATAAGGGCAAAACTTCATACTCATTATCAGATGGTAAAGTCTGTAGCTTCTATTTTACCTGTTACTATGATAATACTTGAAGTCGGACAGTTTGATACTCAGGCAATTATAAATCCTGACATAGAAGGAACAGAATATCAGAATGGACAGATGACAGGCTTTGATAGTGTAAAAGAATTTGTCAAACTGAGAGATAAATTTACCTGTCATTATAAAGAACTCAGACCTGATATTATCTGTAATGACATTCTTGTTGTAGATCATATAATTCCTCAAAGCAAAGGGGGAACGTCCAGACCGGATAACCTTATTACATCCTGTGAGGCTCATAATATCAAAAAAAGCAATCTCTCTTATAAAGAGTTTACCGGTAAGAAAAGACCTGTTCCTTTATCTCTTAAAGAGACTCCTTTTATGAATATTCTCAAAGATTATCTTTTTATGGAATTACAAAAAATTGCACCTTCAAGATACACTTTCGGATTATACACAAGAAGAAAAAGAAAAGAATTCTTCTTGGAAAAATCTCATCTAAATGACTCTATTGCTATTACAGGTATAAAACCGGTAGAGATGCCCCATTGGGATGTCTCTACTATTTATCACATAAAACAGGTAAGAAAGAAAAAGAGGAGTCTTCATGAAGAAATTCCCAGAAAGGGTAGGAGTAAACCTAATAGAACAGCTAAGAGGAACAGAAAAAATATCAAATCAATAGAACAAAAGGGAGTAAAATGGTCTTTATGGGATAAGGTTTATATACCACAACTTCAGAAGACAGGCTTTATTTCAGGATTTACTGACAGATGGGCTTATATTCAGGGATTAGACGGTTCTTATTTACAGCTCAGTAGAAAATACAGACAGAACAATCCTAAAAAGATAAGGCTTATCTCCAGAAATAATAATTATATTTATATGGAGGAGAAATCTAATCACAGAAAAGAATCCTCATTCATCTCCCTCTAATCGCTACGTTCTACTTCGCGATATAGATGGAGAATTCTGAGGTCTTGTGCGTTAAACTTTTTGAAAAGATTTCAGATGAAGGGGAATTTTATCCTGAAGTAAAACTTCTACTTCATTTCTTTATGGAAAACCTGGATGAAGAATATTTCAGAATTACCGGCACTTTTCTTAAAAAACAGAATTTAGAGCTTTTTTTAAGCAAATTTCACCGTTCCTTTTATAATACCTTTGACTTTTTTAAAAAGACAAGGTTTATTTATCTTCTCTCAAGTCTGCCCGAAGGTGAGTCAAATAAAAAACGTTTTAAAATTTTGCAGGAAATCAGTAATAAATATGCAGTGCTCTTACCTGATGAGTGTAATATAAAACCGGAGTTTTTCAGAAGTTATATAAAATCTTTAAATAGAGATAAATGGTCTTTTATATGCAGAGTTTTTGCAGAGGAAATTCTGAGTTATTATTCCAGAGATAAAGTCCCCTTTAATTATATAGAAAGCTTAGTAAGAAATACAGTAAGATTTTTTTACTGGTTTCATAACAGAGATATAGGAATTATAATATTCATGTTTCTTGTGTATTTTTTTACTGCCTTTCTTTTCATACCTCAAATTATAATAGGAATCCTTTATTTAATCTCTGGATGCTCACTCACTTTCAGATTATTTCTCATAGAAGAGGGAATAACGTTGTTTTTCTGGATATTTACATTACCTCTCCTCGTG
>JBEHWP010001030.1:0-2173 GCA_040217665.1 Vulcanimicrobiota bacterium | reverse complement strand
GAATTTCAATCTCTTATCTTCATTCTGTCCTGACCTTATTACATATTTCACTGCAAGAACTACAAGTGAGAAAGGATTATCGCTGTTCTCCAGTTCAGCATCTTTTACATCTAACACTTATATTATAGCTGGAATATGTATAAAGATGCAGATAGAATTAACCTTCATCCTTCAATAATTCTTTAATATTTTCCATCATAAGTCCTGTATATTTAACAACTTCTTCCAGAGGAAACCCGTCATTAACCATTTTTCTGGCTACATCCAGCTTCCCTTGTAATGTTCCTTTTTCCATCCCTTTTTCTATTCCTTCTTTAAGCCCAATTTTTCTTCCCTTTTTATAAGTTTCTTTTTCAAATTTCTCCAGGTTTTCCAGTAACATAGGTCTCACCTCCATTTCATCCAGGCTGCTTAAATCTATATCTACATTTTTTTTCTCATTACTCCCCTGATCCATAATCCAAAATCTCTCTGAAGTTCTTTACTTACTTCTTTTTTTAATATGCGTACTGCATCTTCTATTATATCAGTCAGTTCAGCTATTTGAGAAGTTTCTATTAAAAATAATTTTGCTACCAGATTTCTTATAGCAGCGAGAGAATCCTTTGTAAATTCATTTTCTGATATTTTATAATATTTAAAATGAGGTATATATGGTCTCAGTGAAGGACAGGATATGTCGATTAATTCATTTATCTCCAGTGGTGCAGTCCATTTTTTTCCACCGTTATATAATAATATTGGAAATACGGGAGGAAGTTTCTGTAAATACTCTTTCTTTTTTCTTTTTTTCAGGAGATGTTCATAAAATAGTCCTAAATAGCTCATTAATCGTAAAGACATAAATTTATCAACAGTGGTCTGAAAGTCTATTAGAATATAGATATAGGTCTGTCGTCCTTCTATATTAACTGACCATATGACATCCGTTTCTCTTCCCTTAAATGTAGAAGAAACAAAACTTGTCTTTACAGGCTTAAGTGTATTGTAATCTATCTTATCTATGAAATCTTCTTTTACGAATGATTTTATTAAATCTTCCACCATTTTTGGATGAGAAAATAATAGCTTGTAGCTTCTATCATTGAATTTATCTTTATCCATTTTTTCTGAATATAATCCTTATCATGTATAACAGTTAAATTTCTATAGTCGTACTGTTACTCATAAAATTAACTTTTCATCAAATCCTTAACGCTTTCTATCATAAGCCCTGTATATTTAACGACTGCTTCTACCGGCAATCCGTCTTCCATCATCTTTTTTGCCACTTCCAGTTTCCCCAGTTCCTTTCCCAGTTCCTTTCCCAGTTCCTTTCCCAGTTCCTTTCCCAGTTCTTTCCCTTTCTCCATCCCTTTCTCCATCCCTTTCTCCATCCATTTCTCCCTGTTTTCCTTTGTTATATATTCTCCGAAATCACCTATTATAGCCATAGACTTACCTCCCTCCAGCTTTTTTATTTCTTCATAAAATATCTTTTGTTTTGCTTCATCCTGTATCTTTATCATAGCATCTATAAAATTAAAAATCTCTATTACTTTCTCTTTGTTGTATCCCTTTTTAAACAATAATCGGGCCAGTTTTATCTTGAATTTCAATTTTTTATCTTCATTCTGTCCTGACCTTATTACATATTTCACTGCAAGAACTACAAGTGAGAAAGGATTATCGCTGTTCTCCAGTTCAGCATCTTTTACATCTAACACTTTATAAGTTCTGTATTTATAATTAAGACTGGTGCCGAAAAAGTCATAATTAAATTCAGATGGTTTGTAATTTCTTTCCGGGTCTGTAAATATCGTAAAAGCTACAATCTTTTGTTTAAATAAATCGTAGATCCGATAGAAATATATAAACATTCTATCCTGAAAGAGTTCATCTTTATAGCCCTGCACCTCTATATGTAGATATATCCACTGTTCCAGGCCATTTTTCAGATAAACCTTTACCAGTTTATCTGTTCTTCTTTTTGTTTCTTCTGCTTCCGGGTAAATTTTCTGTAATTCACTGTCCAGGAAGGCGTAACCTTTTGTATGATCTATATATTCATCAAGATCTGCCAGGAAAAATTCAGAGAAATCTTCAAAATATTTTCTTATAGCTTCTTTCCATACTTCGTCCTGCATATTATTTTGCTCCTGTATATTATAGCTGAAATATATATAAAGATGCA
>JBEHWP010001029.1:0-2175 GCA_040217665.1 Vulcanimicrobiota bacterium | reverse complement strand
TTCCGTCACACATTACCCGTTACGATTCTCATTTAAATATATCTGATAATGACTTTAATTTTATAGTATTTCTCTCTCTCATCCCTTCCCCCCTCTCACTATTTTCATATTTCCCTATTAATATTTATAATTTTTTCTGTTATAATATTTAATATACTAAATATATATTTTATTTTGCCGATATAATTCTATAAGCACATAACCCGGTGGTTTCCTGTATGTTATATAGGTCATTTATACAATCTTCCCGTCACGTTTGACACGTCACGAAAGAAATACATAAGGAACAGGGAAAATACTATGATAACAGAGAATTTAGAGAAAAATTACAAAACCTGGATGGACCTTCTCGGTCAATGCGCTTCTACTATTGATTCTGTGAACAGATCTACGGAAAATGAATTCCTTTCTATAGGCTCACAATTGATGGAATTAAGTTCTATGGCTGATAAGATGTCGGGAGAATGTTCTTCTGCTGTTAATTTGATAGCAGGTCAGGAAATGATAAATTCTATAGAAGGTCTTGGAAATCTGAGTGATAGTATGGAGAGATATCTGAAGGATTCAGATATTGATCTACAGAAGAGTTCAAATAATCTCGGCCATATCAAACATATGCTTGATAGTATCTGTAAGCCTATGGAAGGGTTTAAAAAAATTGTTAAAGTATTGAAGATGATGGCTATTTCTACAAGAATTGAAAGTGCCAGACTTGGGAGAAGTGATGCAGGATTTAATACACTGGCAGATGATATTAAAAAGCTTGCTGCCCGTATTGCAAATAAATCAAGCGATATTATGGAACAATCAAAGATTATGAGCGATATGATAGGAAATACTATGTCAGGAGTTGTACTGTTAGAAACAGAACAGCATAAACAGATAATTACTATTCTTAACAATGTCAGAGCCAGCCTTTCATCACTTCAGGATATGAATATTAATTCCTCCTCCGCTGCAAATAATATTTTGTTACAGTCACAAAATATTTGCACCAATATAGGAGAAGTTGTTATGTCTATACAGTTTCATGATATTACAAGACAGCAGATAGAGCATGTAGTTTCTGCTTTCAATGATGCCTGTAAATGGCTTAAAGACGAAATTCAGAACAGAGGTAAAGGCGGAGAAGAATTTACAGGCAAGGTAAGATATATATGTGAACTTCAAAGAGCGCAGCTTGCATATTCGCTCAGGGAATTTGTGGAAGCAGTAAAGAGAATTAAGGATAACCTTCAGGCTATTGATAAGCATATTACCTCCATGTCTGAAGAGATAAAAAACACTGTCGGTGATATCGACAGAACAGGTTCTTCTTTTCTGGGTGACATAGAAAAAGGTCTTACTTCTGTTATTTCTTCTCTTTTAAAGAGTGAAGATACACACCGTAATGTTTCAAATTCTATGAGCTCAGGTGCAGCCAAAGTAAAACAGATGTGCAGTTTTGCAGGCGATATAGAGCAGACAGGTAAAGAGATTGAACTGATTGCTCTTAATGCCAGAATTAAGGCAACTCATATAGGCGCAAGCGGAGCAGCTATGGGAGCTATTGCAGAGGCTATTCAACAGTTATCTCTGGATTCAAGGAGTCAGACCCTTTCTGTACTTGATTTTTTAAATAATATATCTGAAGCAAGTGAAAATTTATCTAAAAGTGCTTCTGATGGTATTAAAGGACATAATGAGACTGATAATATGGTTCGAAACCTTAAAACACTTGTAAATTCACTCAGAAAAATGAATGAGAGTATTATCGTCCTTATGACTCATTTGAATGGTTCCAGTAAAAATCTTTCTTTTCATATAGAGAAAACTGTTAAAGAAATAAATGTTCATACCAGGGTTTCATCTGTAATAAATAATACACTGAAAGAACTTGACGAAATAGTGGCTCAGGCGAAAAAACTTGAATCGCCATCAACTTCAGGCAGAAAGGATTTTCTTAAGGATCTGGAAGTCAGATACACTATGGACAGTGAAAGAAAAATCCATCTGTCAAAAGTCAGCCATGTTAAACCGGAGATTTCAAAGGCCAGTCATAAAGCCATTGGCTTACCGGTTAAATCCAGACCTCTTCAGAAAAATACTGTTAAAACTGGTCCTGTTAAAACAGACAGACCTGTCCCTGATAAAAAACGGGAACTTCCACGTCAGGCAGATAAGGCAGGGGGCTCC
>JBEHWP010001028.1:0-2177 GCA_040217665.1 Vulcanimicrobiota bacterium | reverse complement strand
CATGTACCAGGAGAGATTACGGGAAATCTATTTCATACTATGATAAGGCTCTGAATGTCAATCCTGATTTTTCGTCTGCTTTACTCAAAAAATCTTTTATGTTATTTTTTACGGGTAAAAATAAAGAAGCCTGTGAATGTCTTGACAGATTGATAGATATGAACCCCGGCTTAAAAGGTGTAAATGTTAATTTCAGTATTTATAATTATAAACCCTTACACATCATCTCTGTAATGGGTCATAAAAAGATGGCTGAATTGTTGATAGAATATGGAGCTGATGTAAATGCAGGACGGGATGACGGATGGGGCGATTGTACTCCTCTTTATTTCGCTCTGAGAGAGAATCACATGGATTTAGTTGTCTTATTTATAGAAAAAGGAGCAGATATACATAAGTTAGATTATTACGGAGAAACTCTTTTGCATAAAGTTGCACAAAAGGGCTGTAAAAAAGCAGTGGAATTACTCATAGAAAAAGGTCTGGATGTAAATGCTCCGGATAGAAATGGAGAAACTCCTTTATACTGTGCTGTGGCTCATAAAGAAATAGTGGAATTACTCATAGAAAAAGGAGCAAATATAAATGTTACCGATAAAGACAGAGAAACTCTTCTGCACAGGGCTGCAGGACGGGGAAGTAAAGATGTAGTGGAATTATTCATAGAAAAAGGTCTGGATGTAAATGATCGGGATAAAGACGGAAAAACTCCTTTAGATGTTGCTGTAGAACATGGCCGGAGAGATATAGTGGAATTTCTCTGGGAAAAAGGATTGAAGCCGGATGTTACTGCACTTTTGCACAGTGCCGTAGCGGGAGGTCATAAAGATGTAGCGGAATTTCTCATAGAAAAAGGAGCAAATGTGAATGATTTCGATACAGAGGGGAAAACCGTTTTACATAGTGCTGTAAGATGGGGGAATAACGGTCTGGTGGAATTACTGATAGAAAAAGGAGCAAAAGTAAATACTGTCGATAGAACAGGAAGAACTCCTTTGCACAGTGCTGTTGCAGAAGGAGGGCATCACGATGTCGTAAAATTCCTGATAGAAAAAGGAGCAGATGTGAACGTTTCAGATTCAGATGGTAAGACTCCTTTACATGAAGCTGCGGAATCGTATTGTCGTGAATTTATTGCGGAATTACTCATAAAAAATGGAGCAGATGTAAATGCTCTGGATAAAGATGGAGAAACACCCCTGGATATAGCTATTTCTCGTACATACAGTAATAATGAAAAATTGAGAGAAATACTTGTAAAATATGGCGGTAAAACGGGAAGAAAAGAGGGAGGTAAATAGAATGGCTCTTGAAACAGGAACAATACTGAATAATATCTATCGAGTGGTAAGACTTCTCGGAAGCGGTGCCATGGGTAATGTATATCTCGTAGAGAGAATTGATGATGACAGAAGATTTGTAGTAAAAGAACTTGTATTTTCGGAAAAATGCGGTATAGATGCAGATACGGCAAAGGAGATATTTTTCCGTGAAGCGGAATTCATGGTTAATTTCAACCATCCCGGCCTGCCAAAGACATACGGTATATTTACTGAAAAAGAATTAAACTATCTTACAATGGATTACATAGAAGGGAAAACCCTGGAAGAAATTTTGAACGGTTCGGAAAAACCTTTATCGGAAGAAAAAGCTATTAAATGGACTGTGGAACTGTGTGAAATTCTGGATTATCTTCATAATACCTTTAAAGCCCCTGTAGTATACAGAGACCTGAAACCTTCCAATATAATAATAACACCTGATGACAGGGTAAAACTCGTAGATTTCGGAATAGCCAGATATTATAATCCTGATAAGACCACAGACACATTCAGTTACGGATCTCCCGGCTATGCGGCGCCTGAACAGTACAGGGGCCGGGGACAGTCATCCCCTCAGTCTGACGTATATGGTCTCGGTGTTATATTATTTCAGATGGTCACCCTTTACGATCCTTCTGTAAAACCTTTTACTTTTCCGTCTGTGAAGACCATAAGACCCGGCCTGGATAAGATTATAAGACGTGCCATAGAAATGGAACCTTTAAAAAGATATGTAAGTGTTAAAGATTTCAGAGATGCTCTTTTTAAATATACAGGTGCTGATAAGATTTTTGCTGAAAAATCAGGCACTTCGATATGGACAGCATTTTGTAAAATAGCAGGCACTTTTGTTCT
>JBEHWP010001027.1:0-2183 GCA_040217665.1 Vulcanimicrobiota bacterium | reverse complement strand
TTATTTTACTTATTTATTGATAGATATAATATTTTTTGAAAATGAACCGGGTAAAAAAACTCATATGGAAGCACTGCTCGGTAATATTAAATTGGAGGGATATTCTGCCGGGAAAAAACAATGGGAATTCACTTCTGATGAGTTAGAATACCGTGAAAACAATAGAGTTCTGGCAAAGAAAAATGCAAAAGGAATAATTTACAAGGATGATAAACCTTTTATAGAAGTCAATGCATCGAGGGTTGATTTTGATATGCAGACAAAGAATTTTGATGCTATGGGAGGCGTAATAATAAGAGTCATAGAACAGGATCAGGAATTTCAGTCTGACATGTTAAAATGGAATGCCACGGAAGAAAAATGTGAAGCAAGCGGTAAAGTAATTGCCCGTTTCAAAGATAATATTTTGAGTGCCGATAGTTTCGTTTATTTTGTTAAAGAGCAAAAATTCGAAATGAATAACCAGGTACGACTTGAACTTGACATAGAGGTACATTAATAAATGAAAAAATTCTTTTTAAAACTTGATGAAATCTATACAAAACTTCAGAAAAAATTTATAGATAAAACTGTCGGTTCCTGTGCAGGGTGTAATTATTGCTGTAATTCTGATATAAATTACCCTCCTATATCTTCACTTGAATATGATTTTCTTGAAGCAAATCTTGAAGAGGAAGAAAAAGATAAGATAAATACTTTTAAACGTTTTATGACAGAAAAAGACAGTCCTGCCTGTCCGTTTTATTCTGCCGGCTGTAGAGTTTACAGATTTCGTCCCCTGTGTTGCAGATTATTCGGCACATTTATAAGCATAAATACACTTCTTCCAGACACATGTATATATAAAAACATAGCTCAGAGAACTGATGAAAAAACCCTTTTCAGAATAGAACCTTCGTTAAGAGAATTTCAAATTTTAAAATTTTTATATGAGATTGAACTGGGAAATAACCCTGATATAAAAAAAGATTTACTGATAAAGCTGGCAGAAGAATATATAGCCCAGAACCTTTTGCCTGAAGCTTTAGAAAAACTTGAAGAGATTAACAAATTATATCCTCTGGAACCGGCATTTTATTTTTATTCAGGTCTCATACATAAATGGCTTGGCAATATAGATACTTCTTTATCATTTTTAGAAAAATCCATAGAATTAAAGGGAGAAATAAAATATCCTTCTGTTTATGAATATCTGGGAATGATATATTATTCAATGGATCAATGTGATAAGGCAAGAGAAACTCTGAAAAAAGCAGTAAATATCTTACCGGACAGTAAAGAAGCCTGTCTGGGCCTTGCAATGGTAAATTTGAAAGAAAGTGCCATGTATTGCAATAAAGTTCTGGAACTTGATCCGGCAAATACTGTGGCAGATTATATGTTAAATAATTCCTCTCTGAGAGAATTTTTATAGCAGTTACCTAGCAATTAACCCTTAATTTTTTAGTTAATAATTAAAAAGCTAATTGGTAACAGCTAATAGCTATGATAATGTCAGGTTACTTTACATTATCATATATAATCTTTGACATTTCACCTATAAGTCTGTCAGTTTCTACAACATCTGACACATGTCTGGTTAAGGCAGAAAACAAATAAATTTTATCAGGCAAATATATTGCCGACACGTCATGTCTTACTCTATCTAATTCCCCTGTCTTATGGGCAACAGGAATTTCTGCCGGGAGATATAGAGGAATTTTTTCATTATACTGCTGTCTTTTTAAAATTTCTATAGACAGAGCAGTATATTTGTAAGAAAGAAGTTTCCCTGTTACAAGCTGTTCCATAAGCATCGTAATATCTCTGACAGATATTAAATTCTCCTGCTCTTCCTTATAAGGAACCATCATTTTTCTTCTCAGACAGCTTGACTTCATTCCTGCTTCCTTCATTAAATTGTTAACCCCGTCAAATCCTGTATAATCAAGTAATATATTTGTAGCGGTATTATCACTTATGACAATCATCAATTTAACCAGATCCAGCAGAGTTAATTCCACTCCGTTGTGAAGTTCAAATAAAACTCCTGCCCCCCCTGTTTTATCGCCTTCTCTAAGAATAATCTTTTCTTCGACAGACAGTTTTTTTCTTTCCACCTGCCTGAAAAATTCAATCATTACAGGAATTTTTATTATACTTGCAGCAGGAAATATTTCTGCTTCATTATAATAAAACTCATC
>JBEHWP010001026.1:0-2188 GCA_040217665.1 Vulcanimicrobiota bacterium | reverse complement strand
TAAAATTTTTTTCCTATTGTATGTAAAATGATTTGCCATTTTTAACTGTAATCTTATCATTGCCTTTAATTCTTATAAGTTGTATAATTATATGCAGTTTCCTGTAGTATAAGGAGGAAAATACTATGGACATGATATTCGGTGCAGGGCATGAATATACAGATACATCCGGCACGATGGATGAAAATCATATAGCCTATAAAGAAAAAAATGAAGAACTGGAAAAAGTTAATCAGGAACTGGGGAAACTTAACCTGGAGTTGAAAACACTTGATCAGATGAAATCGAATTTACTTTCCAATGTATCTCATGAACTGAGAACTCCTCTTGTTGCTATTAAAGGTTATACGGATCTCATATTCAAAGAGAAAATAGGGCCTGTTAATGCTCAGCAAAAAAGAGGACTTGAAATATCTTTGAAAAGTATTGACAGATTAATATCTCTTATTGATAATCTCCTTAATTTTTCTAAAATGGAAATGGGGTTTGAAAAATTAAAATTATCTACTTTTAATTTGATTGATGTTGCAGAACAGGAAGTCCAATTAATAAAATCCAGAGCAGATGATAGAAAAATTACAATTACCACAATGTTCCCTTCCCATCCTGTTATAATAAGAGGAGACAGGGATAAGATAAGCCAGGTTTTTATTAATTTACTTGAAAATGCCGTTAAATTTAATAATTACGAAGGTAAAATTCACATAGAAATAAGTATGTCAGGAACAGATCTTGTAATAGTGAAAGTGGCAGATACCGGAATCGGTATTCCTCAGAATGCTCTGGATAAAATTTTCGATCGCTTTTATCAGGTAGATGGTTCTCACAGCAGAAAATACGGAGGTACAGGTATAGGTCTTTCCATAACCAGCAATATTATAAGACTTCACGGAGGTAAAATTTCTGTAAACAGCCAGGAAGGCAAGGGTTCCTATTTTACTTTCGCTTTACCTGTATTCGCCCGGGAAGAAGAAGTTTCTTCAATTAAAATAACCAGAAAAACTTCTTTTAAAGGTATGATAGAAGTTTACTGTCAGGATGGAAATAAAAGTAAAGATATGAAAATACTCCTGGAAAAGAATGGATTTTCCGTAATTACAACTTCTTATCAGAGCGAATCTATTTATATTGCGGAGAAATATAAACCTGAATTAATCATATGGAATATAGAAAATATGGAACAGGAGACTGTAGATAATTTACATTATCTTAAGGAAAACTGTGTTACCCGCCATATACCTTTAATTATAATATCGAAGATTGAAGGAATAGAGAAAAAATATCAAATAAATGCAGAGGTTTTTTTATCTGAGCCTCTTGATAAGGAAAGCCTTATATTTGTAGTAGAAAAATATCTTTCTTCTGCTGTTTATATAACAGGTAAGAGACCTTCTGTTCTTATAATCGCCGATAGATGTCATTCCGATTATTATCTCACCTGTTCTATTACTCATCTCGGTTTAACCCCTTTATGTATTTCTATGACAGAAAATAAACTGGAAGAAGGACTTTCTTATGAACCGGGTGTTATAATTCTGGATACGGCAGTGCCTGAAGATTACATTTCTTCTCTTTTAAATGCATGCAAATCCACTCCTGTTATAGTCTTGAAAAATTCCTCATCAGAACGTATATTTGAACAAAATGATAATGTTCATGTTATGAATCGTCCTTTTTTACTCGGTGAACTGGAAGAGAAAATACAGTCTTTATTGAATAGAGAACCTCTCTGTTTTATTCTTCCTCCTTCGGAACTCACGGAAACTCTGCCGAAAAAGAAATCAATTCTTGTTGTAGATGATGAACCGGAAGTTGTAAACCTTATAGAGATGGTACTTTCTTCGGAAGATTATAAAATAAAAACGGCTTTTTCAGGTAAATCTGCTGTTGAGATTATAGAAAAAGAAGATTTTGGGATAGTATTACTTGATATAGCTATGGCAGATCTTGATGGTATAGAAGTGTGCAGAAAGATAAAATCAAATCCGAAAACAAGATCAACACCTGTTTATATGATAACTGCTCTTATAACGGAAGAAATAAAACAGAGAGCTCTGGAAGCAGGAGCAGATGGTTATCTCACGAAGCCTTTTAAGATAAATGCATTGCTTGATATAGTGTTTAAAACACTTGGAGTGAGTGGTGAGTAGTGAAACTGCCCGTCACGCGTCACCTGTTACGCGTCACG
>JBEHWP010001025.1:0-2190 GCA_040217665.1 Vulcanimicrobiota bacterium | reverse complement strand
AAGGCACCTGGAGATATATAAAACTGTCATCATCCACTGAAGGTGCATTATTAATAAGTCTCTGGGATTCAAGATTTTCATCCAGTTCTCTTATAAGTTCTGCTGTTTCTTCAAGAATTTCTTCCTGGTCTTTCGGGATATATCCCTTCAGGTTGGATACCTTATCATTTAACTTCTGTTTTAAATTGGATAATTTTTTTCTGGCACCATGTTTTCCCGATTTCTTTGTCTGTCCGATAGTGCTTTCTTCATCATCTATTCCGACTTCTTCAGCAAGGTCCTTAATCTTTCTGGCAAGTTTCTTATCCCCTTTATTAGGTTCCGGAATAAGATCACCGAACATACTCGCCACCTGACTCATAAGGCTAGCCATCATAGAGTCATTGAGAACATGCCCCCCTGCTGAGGCAAAAAAGCTTGCCATTTTCTGCAGATTATCTAGCTGTTTACCAAGATCAGGATTTTTTGCAAACAGTGTCTGAAGAGCTTTCGCATTTTCCGGTGTTATCCCCATAGATTTCATTTTCATAAAAACCCCTGCCTGAACGTCACCATCTGTTTTTTGAGTCATCATAGCAAGAGCAGTTTTTACATCCTGAAGGTTTTCCTTTGTAAGGGGCATCTTAAACTCAAGGAGACTCTTTGCAAGCTTTAAATTACTTTCTGTCATAGGCATGTTGAGTTTTGCCAGATGGGCCGACAGATCCCTCATATTCAATCTGCCAAAAGCTATATTCTGGCTTAAATTGGTAAGTCTTATAGAATATTTTCCGTCTTTAGCAGATAAAATCTGAAAATTACCCTGATTTACCGGACTGTCCTGTCTTTTTACCTGTTTTTCCGCAGGTCTTTGCCCCTGATCTCTTACCTGTTGTTGCTGAGGAGTCTGCTTACCTGTAAAGGTAACCTTCTTATCCTGGGGAGAAAGGACAGACTGCTGTTTTACTGTCGAAGTTGTCGCAGGCTGAATAGATGTAGCGCCTACATTACCGACTTTAGCCATTTCTTTTCTCCCCTTTCTATGAACAAATTACCGGGAAACTCCACTTTTTCAATTTTAATTATATGCACGTAGTATTAACACATTATTAACAGAATGTTAAATTTATGTTAACATAATAAGGGTGAGTCGTGAGTCGTGAGTCGTGAAAAGTGAAAAGTGAAAAATGACTGGAGGCAGAGATTTTAAGCTTACATGATAAAAGTTCCGTATTACCCGTCACAGGTCACGCATTACGCATCACGAAACCACCCGTCACGCATTACACGTCACGATGTTCATATAAAACATTGGCAATTTCTGCGAATTCTTTCAGAGAAAAAGTTTCCCCTCTCCGTTTACCATTAATACCTGAGGTTTCTAATATTCTGTCTATCTCTTCCTGGTCACATTTTAACAGAGGTGATCTTATCCAGGCATTTCTTATGGTTTTTCTCCGCATATTAAAAGCAGATCGTACAAGTTCAAAAAATACCTTTTCATCTTTTACATATACAGGAGGTGTATCATAGAGATTAATCTTTACTATAGCAGAGTCCACCTGCGGCTTCGGCAAAAAGAATTTGGGCGGTAAAATAGCTGCTATTTCTGTTTTTCCATGGTAATTTGCAAATACGGTAAGTGAACCATATACTTTATTTCCCGGAGAAGCAGTCAAACGTTCTGCCACTTCCTTCTGTATGGTCACCACTATGGAAGAAAATAATTGCTTTTCTTCCAGCAATTCAACAATAATATAATTTGTTATATAATAAGGGAGATTGGCAACAACTTTCCATTTTACATTGCTGTCGAGCAATTCCTTCATATTGATTTTCTTAAAATCGCCCTGAACTATCTTTACATTACTGTAATTTTTAAATTTTTCTTCAAGTAAAGGTAAAAGCTGTAAGTCTTTTTCCAGTGCTACAACAGAAGCTCCTGTCTTTGCCAGTTCCATCGTTAAATTACCTGTACCTGCACCTATTTCAAATACATGATCTGTTTCTATTATATCAGATGTATAAACAAGTGTTTCCAGACTGGGGCTATCTATTAAAAAATGCTGGCCTTTACTATTTTTTTTTGGAACAACACCTATCCGTTTCAATTCTTTCAGCGTATTGGCGCGAATATTTTCAGTCATATGGTCTCCTTATAAAACGTGATGCGTAATGCGTAATTCGTAATGCGTAATGCGTGATACTATA
>JBEHWP010001024.1:0-2194 GCA_040217665.1 Vulcanimicrobiota bacterium | reverse complement strand
TTAAATTATCATCTGTGGTGCGGTTGTCAAACCTTTTTCCTGCATATCTCGCCAGTTTCATAGAGTTATCCCTTGAAGACATGCTGACAGGGCTTATTTCATCTTCGTCTTCATATACATCTATATGATAGCAGTTTAATTCTCTTATATCGCTCCATGATAATCTGACCGGCGGCCCCTGTGTTTTTTCAATCTCCATATGAGTTTCCGTAAAACTAATACTTCTTACCGGCGGGCCGGAAAAGAGAAAATTTTCAGGTAAGTCCGGTATGCCGGAGGTGTAAGATTTTTCTTTTATAACTCCATTGCCGCAGGTTGTGCAGAAATTTTCATGTTCCATGAGAGTTGCGCCACATTTACTGCATTTAATCTCTATTTTAATATCTTTCAGACTCTGGCCGCAGTAAAAACATGATTTTTTGTCAGTCCTTACTGGTCTGTTACATTTAGGGCATGGAATTGTACTCATAATATGTACCTCCTGTTATTGAATTTTTTTGTCCAGTTCTTTAAAGATATGCTTTCCGCTTTTAAGAAATGTTTCTCTTCCTTTATCGATATACATGATACCTTCGAGCAACATGAGGCAGTTATCTTCATAACTCTGAAAAAGCTCTATGCCATGCCTGTATAATTTATATGCTCCGTAAACAGATTTTTTTTTCTTTCTGCTGATTTCGGTTGATCGTAAAATATTTCTGTATGAATGTTCAAGGCACTCTTCAAAATGATTTACCATAGCAGTAAATCTGTGTCGTGCATAATGGCCTTTTCTTACTCCCCAGGCAGAAGCGGCAAGAAGATAGAAATTCATTTGCGTAACGCGTAACGCGTGACGCGTTACGCGTCAAAGCGTTACGCGTTACTTAGATTCCTCTCACAATGTTTCTATAATGGCATCGGCCATTTCTTTTGTATTTGCCGCACCATGGGCAAATACATCGGGGCCGCCTTTAAGTCTCATCATATCATAGGTTCTGGTTTTACCTTCTCTGATTACTTCCGATACGGCATGTCTTATCCTGTCGGCTTTTTCCGTTTCTTCCAGATAATCAAGCATCATACAGGCAGATAAGATCATTGCTACGGGGTTTACTATGGGGGGATCGAGTTTTTCGTATTTCGGAGCAGAGCCGTGAGTCGGTTCGAATACTGCAATATCTTTTCCGATATTTGCGCTGCAGGCAAATCCCAGGCCTCCTGCGAGTCCTGCAAAACCGTCGCTTACAATATCGCCGAACATATTGCCTGCCACAATTACTCCGTAATCTTCCGGGTTTTTCGTAAGCCACATCATCATGGCATCAATATTCACATCCCATACCGATATGCCGGGGTAATCTTTTGCAATTTTTTTTGCTTCCGCAAGCATCATGCCTGAAGTTTCTCTTATTACATTCGGTTTTTCACAGACACTTACGCTCTTATAGCCGTATTTTTTTGCATGTTCGAAAGCGGCGGTAATAATTCTTCTGCATGCCTGTCTTGTAAATATGCGGCATGATACGGCCAGATCTTCCCGGGGAACATCTTTAAAGGCTTTCATTTTCGGATGGGCATTCAGTCCGTCCATAACCCTGTCCGAAGGATTTGTCCACTCCACTCCTGAATAAAGGCCTTCAGTATTCTGTCTGAATATTACTACATCCACCTGTGGTTCCGTAAATCCGTCTCCGTCTTTTTTGATAAAATTTAAGGGGTTTCCCGGGAAAGCTTTACATGGTCTTATACATATGTCCAGATTGAAATGCTGTCTCATTGTTACTATGGGGCTGTAATATACGTAACCTTTATCCTGCAGTTCCGGTTTTAATTCAGCCTGTGCTTTATCTTTCGGTTTGCTGGTTATGGCGCCGAAGAGACCTATTCTGTGTTTTGCCAGCAATTCTTTTGTTTCTTCAGGGAAGGCATTGCCCTGGCTGCACCAGCAGTCCCATCCTATATCTCCATGGACATAATCTGCTTTAAATCCTGCTTTTTCCAGAACTCTTATTGCTTCAGGCAATACGACTTTCCCGATACCGTCACCGGGCATTGTTACTACTGTTCTCATCGTGATGTACCTCCTATTTGTTGCTTGTCAGGGGGTGTAAAAAATAACCTTATCATAGTTATAATCGTGACGCGTAACGCGTCACGCGTTACGCGAGGACAAGAACCATAATTTGCCAGAGTTATTTTCTTTCAGTCCCTT
>JBEHWP010001023.1:0-2195 GCA_040217665.1 Vulcanimicrobiota bacterium | reverse complement strand
GCAAAGAGCGAATTCCTTGCCAATATGAGCCATGAAATAAGAACACCTCTTAACGGTGTTATGGGCATGTTAGGCCTTCTTCTTGATACAGAGCTTTCATCAGAACAGAAAAGATATGCATCTGTAGCAAGGCTTTCCGCTTCATCTCTCCTTTCTGTCATAAATGACATTTTAGACTTCTCCAAAATAGAAGCGGGGAAACTGGAATTTGACTCAATAAACTTCAATCTCTGTAAAACAGTGGAAGATATTTTAGATACAATGGCCCTTTCTGCCTACGAAAAGGGTCTGACCTTTGCCTGTCACATAGATGATAATACTCCTCTTAACCTGAAAGGAGATCCGGGAAGACTCTGTCAGGTCATATACAATCTCGTAAATAATGCCATAAAATTTACCTCTAAAGGAGAGGTTGTTTTACGCATAACACCTGAAGAAGTAAATGAGGAAAAAGCAAAAATAAGATTTTCCGTAACAGATACCGGTATAGGCATAGAAGAAGATAAACTGGATAAACTCTTTAAATCCTTTTCTCAGGTAGACTCTTCATCTACCAGGAAATACGGAGGCACCGGCCTGGGGCTTGCCATTTCAAAGAAACTTTCTGAAATGATGGGCGGAACCACAGGGGTTGAAAGTGAAAAAGATAATGGTTCAACCTTTTACTTTACATCAGTCTTTCAGAGAGAGCCTGACGGGAAAGAAACCCTCTGTGAAGATATAAGAGACAGAAGAATCCTTGTAGTGGATGATAATAAAACAAACAGATTTGTACTTATGAATTACCTCCGTTATTACGGCTGTTACTGTGAAGAAGCAGAAGACGGATTTACTGCATTGGATAAACTTCACGAAGCAAAAAACAGCGGAAAACCTTTCGATGTGGCCATAATAGATATGGAAATGCCCGGCATGGACGGAGGAACTCTCGGTAAAAAGATAAAAGACGACCCCCCTCTGAAAGACACTGCCATGATACTTTTAAGCTCCATATGTCGTTACGGCGATATGCTCCTTATGAGACGTACGGGATTTGCCGCATATCTGACCAAACCTGTAAAGAGGGAAGAGGTTCACCGTGCAATAGCAGTTGCTCTCGGAATGAGAAAAGAAGAAGAAAAACCTGACGAACCAGTAACAAAGAAAAAGGGAAAATACCGTATCCTCATAGTGGAAGATAATATGAAGAATCAGGAAATTGTAAGGGTAATCCTCGAAAAACAGGGCTATTCCACAGACTGTGTGGCAAACGGAAAAGAAGCTCTTGATGCAGTATCTAAAGTTCCCTATGACCTTATCCTTATGGATATAATGATGCC
This sequence comes from Vulcanimicrobiota bacterium, assembly GCA_040217665.1. Lineage (GTDB taxonomy): Bacteria > Vulcanimicrobiota > SpSt-956 > SpSt-956 > JAKJGF01 > CALARM01. Next base: position 876 of record JBEHWP010001023.1, on the reverse strand, counting down.
TGAAATGGATGGCATAACAGCTACGGAGGAGATAAGAAAAAGAGAAAAAGTCAATGGCTCCTTTACTCCCATAATGGCCATGACAGCTTATTCCGACAGGGTAGATTCAGTGAAATGCTATAAGGCTGGAGTAAACGATTATCTCCCCAAACCTGTAAATGCAAAAGAACTTCTTAAATCGATAGGGGATCTGTTAAATGATTACAGGAGAGAAGAGACAAAATCCCTGTCCATAATCATTGCTGAAGATAATATGACAAACCGTGAAGTAGCTCTGGGGATATTACGCAATCTCGGCTACAGTGCTGAAGCAGTTTTTAACGGTAAAGAACTCCTGTCTGCCCTTAAGGAGAAAAGCTATGACCTTGTATTTACCGATATACAGATGCCTGAAATGAACGGTTTTGAAGCGGTGAAGGCCATGAGGGAAATGGAGAAGGATACAGGGAAACATATTCCCGTAATAGCCATGACTGCCCATGCGAGGGCAGAAGACAGGATTGAGTGTTTATCTGCCGGAATGGATGATTATGTATCGAAACCTGTGGATAAGAGGGATATAGAAAATGTCATAGATAGGATTTTCGCAGGTAAAGCTCCTTATGTGCCGGAAGACATACTTGTTTCCCAGGAAGATGTAATCTTTGATTCAGCGGCTTTTCTGTCCCGTCTTGGCGGACATATGAATATTTTTACTACCACTCTTTCTCTGTGTGTTGAAGATTTTACCGGGTCTTTTACTATGCTCGATGAGGCCATAGATAAAGGAGACATTGATAAGATAAAACTCTATGCCCATTCTGTAAAAGGCCTAGCTGCCAATATAAGCGCCAACAGGCTGAAGAAACTGGCCTGTGACCTTGAAGTGGCATCAGA
>JBEHWP010001022.1:0-2196 GCA_040217665.1 Vulcanimicrobiota bacterium | reverse complement strand
GAAATGTTATTTTACCGGTGAAGGAAACGGAGAGAACTATCTGAGAAGAGGATTGGAAAATGTTTTGATATATACAAAAAAGCTGGCAGACTTTCAGGACAGCATGAAGCATATATTAAACAGATTAAAACCGCTCAAATGATACATAGAGCCATAAATCAGCTTAAAAATAAAAACAGTAAAATGCCTGAGTAGCTAACAGGGAGGAAGATACAGGTGTAACAGATCGCTATGTAACCGACTATATCAATAAGAAATTGAGATAATTGAGGAGGAGATTTTTTATGATACACGATGTAGATCCTCTAAAGCAATATTTAATATATTCTCCTGTAACACCTGCACGGATCAGAATTACCGGTGAGTCTATTTCGTCAAAAAAACTCTGGCTGAAACATTAAACAGGGATTTAAAAGAAATGAAAGTGTTTTTTCAGGACGATAGAAAGTTTTTTTCTCTAATAAAATGTCCGGTACTATTCAGAGATCCTCAGGCAATAAAAATACTCCAGAAAATGCAGTTATATGCAGAAACCCATAATGGTAAAATTCCACCTGAAGTTCTTTCTAAATATAAAAATGCCCTCAAGAAAATAGCGGACAGAGAACCGGATTCAGTAAGAAGAGCAGGATTTAATGATGCAATTGAAAGCCGTCTCAATACGTATGATTATATAGTTCAGAGCACTCTCGGACAGTACACAGGTGTATTAAAAAATATAAGTTTAACGGAACGAAATGGAAAAATTATTCCCGAAATAAAAATGGATATATCCAGAAGTCAGGCTTTACTGGGAAATATATTCAGAGACAATATTTCTACCAGAGCTTTTGTAAAAGTTATGGAAGATTTAGGTATGCCAGGTAAAAAAATAAGAGATATGGGCAAATTAATAAGACAGATAAAAGAATCTAAAACAGATGAACAGAAAAAAACTCTTATAAGCCGGCTCAAATATGAAAGTGATAAAGTAATATTCGAATTCGGGCCAACCTTTAGTGAAATAAATCCTGATGTTCAGAAAGTATTTGAAGAACTCGAAAAAACTTCGATTCGCCAGGAAATAAGGGAACTGTCAGAAAAGTTTACTTCCGAACAGGCAAGAACACCTGACAATATAACAAAAGTCATAGCAGATTTCAGATCCTCTATTGGAGAAGGAACAGATAAAGAAGATCTTATAAAACTTATGGAAATTCAGAGAGAATTACAGAACAATGTACATAACCCTTCGGAATTTGAAGTAATTCTGAAAAAATTAAATTCCTTTACAACAATACAGGAAAGAAAATTTATGGAGGTAAAATTAATATAGTAAATAATGTTTATCTTGCTTCATGCCAGCACGACAGACCATATGGTGCAGATATACTTGCATATAAAGATATTGTTATAGTATCGGCTACAAGTAATACAATCGGTAATTTTATAATGTTAATAGGACTCGTAATATGCGAGAAAATAATTATTGCCAGACATATTATTACAGAAGAAAATCTACCTCCATTTTAAGATTTTCATCAAAATGAAAGGAGTTGAATAAAAAATGAATGAGAATAAAAAAAATGCAATTGGGAAAAAAGATAACACAATAAATGCTGATAACGTAGCAAATAAAGGAATATTTCAAGGTAAACAACAAAACAATAATCTGTTATATGACCTGGAGATAGAGGAAGGAGAAGAAGAAATCGAAATAATAGAAGATGAAAAAAACTAAATATTAATTTATCAAGCTCTGACAATGAATTATTGATTTACAGGTTATTAAATATATTTACATGAATGAATTATGTAAGGATACATTAATAATGTTAATAACAGGATAAAAAGATAAAAATGATATTTTATTTTTATAGGGTCGGAATGATTACGGGTATAAAAAAATTCAGCTTAAGTCTGTGAGTAGTATACCGCAGCTAAATTTTAAAAACAGTAAAGGTTAAGGAGGAAACAGTTATGAAAATAACAGGAACAAAAAATAATTACAATCAAAACAAAGTACAGATAAAAAAAAGTCAAAGCAGTCAGCATGACACTGTTACAATCGGTTCAGAAAATACTCATATATCGGAAGGAGTCCATAAAAAATGGCTTTTTATGAATTATATGGGAGGAGATTGTAACCTATCCGACATGATGCTCTATAATATAGATAATCAGGAATTAACCGGTTCCGATAAAAATACTCATATA
>JBEHWP010001021.1:0-2200 GCA_040217665.1 Vulcanimicrobiota bacterium | reverse complement strand
AATAATTTAAAGGTATAGGAATTTTCATTTTTAATGGCGTAAAATAAAGCTTCAGATGAAATTTAAATAGAGGCAGTTTATCTAAATAATTTAAAAGATACAGAAAATTTCGTTTACCGGCAGAGGCTGAGAATATTATGTTTTCAAAAATAAACGTTCCTTTATTTGTAATTTTAATTATTATTTTTTTTATGACTTATTTTACTAAAAATAACTATAAAAATGTGGATTTAATTATGTCAGATGTGCTTAAAGAGCCTGTACAGAAAGAAGTGTTAAATAAAAATCTTATTAAATTTAGAAAAGATTCTTTTGAATATGAACTTACACCTCTTTATGATTATGAAATAAGCGGACTTGTAGTTCATCTTATGGATTATCGATGGTTCAGTTTGAGTAAAATAGATAATGCCATACCTATGGATGTGGGGTTAATATGGGGTACCAATGTGAAAAATAAGATCTATCAGAATAAATCAGTCACTTTTACTCAGGACTGTCGTTTTTTATATATCAGATGGTCAGGGAAACTGGCGGTAAATATGGATGAAATTTCAAACAATCATCTTGTTGTCAATAAGTCTGAACTGGAAAAAATAATGAAAACACTATCGGTGGGAGATCAGATTACCATTAAAGGGAAACTGGTAAACCTTAAAGCAAAGTATGCAGGCCAATCGTCTGATATAGGTACCAGAAATGTGGAGTTACATAGCAGCATAGCCAGAGATGACAGAGAAGGTGGAGCGTGTGAGATAATATATCTTGAACATCTGGAGATTCTAAAAAAAGGAAATATTATTTCCTATTATCTATTTCCTTACAGTTTTTATGGTATAGTAATAATGGTTATTTTTAATATTATAAGATTTTTCATGTCTTTTAACAGCTTTTATCCTGAAAAAATAAATTAATAAAAGGGGTGTTTTTTATGTTTTCTAAACAAATATTTTCAGCTTTTATTGTTCTCCTGATTCTATTATTTTTTTCCGTCACTTCTTATAGTAAAATCATATGGAATAGTTACAGTAATGCCCGTTTTGGATACGACATAGAATATCCAGATATTCTTTTGCCGCAGGAAGAATCACAGAATGGAGACGGAAGAAAGTTTATTTCATCTGATGAAAAATCGATTTTGACTGTTTACGGTGCTTTTAATACCCTTGATTTATCTATTGAACATATGTACAGATCGACTATCGATGAATATAAAAAAGAAGGAAAAAAGATTCTTTACAGGGTTATAGATAAAAACTGGTTTGTACTCTCCGGTTATGACGGAGATAAGGTATTCTACAGGAAAACAATGAGACAACATCAGTTAAAGGATGATATTGATATAGATATTACCTTTATTATGACCTATCCTAAATCACAGAAATCGACCTTTGATAAAATTACAGAGAAAATATCCGGTTCTTTTTGCTTTAAATAAATAACTGTCGTGAACTGGAAGTCACGACAGTATGTATAAAAGTAACAGTCTACCGTAGTAGACTGTTTGTAAGAAAAAGTGATTTATTATTTCAATTTTGAAATTACTCTATCTGAGGGATAGGTATTTTGATTGTTCCGTCACTGCCTTTAAGAAGAGATCCTGCCAGTTTTAAAGCCATTTCCGGTGTGACAGAAAAATGTTTTCCGCTTGCTATGGTATTTTGTTGTCTGTATTCTCTTTCATCCATAGTTCTTTCAGGAACATCAAATACTATGTCTCCATCTTCGTAGGTTGCCTGGGCTACAACAACTCCGAAGAAGCTTATGGGAACATATACCTGTCCCTTCATCAGTATTGGTGTCTGATTTGCTTTCAGAGTTGTAACTTTAAGTTTTTCCTGTTTCGGACTGTTTTTTACAAAAAGATTATTTCCAACCTGAACTGCATACCAGTAATGATTTAAGGAATATTGAGTATCTCCCTGTTCGACTGTGTCTTCAATCGCAGCCAGTTGAAAGGAAGGATCGTAAGAAACTGCCATGTAAAAGGCATCTTCAAGTATGGACAGAGGGGCATAATATTGATTGGCCTTGTAGATTACGGGAACTGTTGTAATAAGTTCTTTATTCACATATACATTTGCTTCCTGTGAAGCAGAATAGGACGGAAGTTGAATACATAAAATAGTAATGAGCAGAATAGAAAAACTTACATAATAAAATTTCTTCATAATAATCCCCTTTCTATTTTAAAATATAT
>JBEHWP010001020.1:0-2201 GCA_040217665.1 Vulcanimicrobiota bacterium | reverse complement strand
ATTCCTGCCCATGAAGTTATATTTCCGTTTTCATCTCTTATGGGAACACCTCTGCTTAAAATAGCATATTCCTGTCCCTTTACATCTTTAATATGGAAGACATTATCCCAGATAGAATCGGTTTGAACACATTCTTTCCATTTCCCGTATATTTTTTCAGCTTCTTCTTTCTGAACCCTGTCAAGCCATCCGGTTTTTCTGGACTCTTCAAGACTCAGACCGAGTAATTTACGAAAACTATCACTCAGATATATAACACTGCCAGAAGGGCTAAAAACCCATACACCAAAAGGTATTAATTCACCTATAGCACGGTATCTCTCTTCACTTTCCCTGAGAGCTTTCTCAGACTTCTCATAGGCACCTAACTGTTTTTTAAGTCTTATTATTACAACAGTCCATGCAGCAATGAGAATTATAAGGCTGATAAAAGACATAATAATATCCTGAGAAATTTTTCTTCTGAAGGAACTTCTGGCTTTATCCATACGATACTCTATCGTACCTATTATACTTTTCTGTACCGACTCCGTATAAAGAGCTTTGTTTTTCATATATTCTACACCAAATAACCTGCTCTGCCCTTCTATGCTTCTATTTTCATTTATCAAGTTCAATATATCTTCTTCTATTTTCTGCAATTCTCTCAATGATTTTTCCAGTTGAAGTTCCTGATTACTTTCAGAAAGTTCTGTAAACTCTTTTATCTTCACATCAAGATCAAATTTACAGTTTTTATATTCATCTTTCCATTTTATATTACGTGTTACAGAAGACATAAAAACTGCTCTGCTGGCATTTTCCTGTAAATTTGTTATAATACGGCCAAGCTCCTGAAGTCGGAGTTCTTCGGAGGTAACTGACATTATCTTTAAAAAAGTATTATAATCACTCCAGATAAACCATATATCAATAGATATGAGAAGAAAAGTCAAAATAATACCTGCCAGAAAAAGCTTTGTTTTAAAAAAGCCCTTCAGGTATGGGCCGGCTGATTTTTTATTCATAAGTTTTAACCTCGTATTTTAACATATAAATTATTTTTTATAAGGCAAAATTTATACCATATTTGATAAAGCTTATGATATAATTATTTAAGACATTAATCAATAATAAAATAAAATATTTATTTTTGTGAAGGGTGAAGAGTGAAGGGGTTTAATTAAAATGTTCAACTCAGTAAAGGACTGTAAAGAAATAATCTATTTATCTTTTAGGTGTTAGGTGTTGGGTATTGGGTTAGAATATTAAAACCCCAAAACCCATAACCCGATACCTAATTTATATACAAAAAACGGAAAAAATTAACTTATGGACTATAACAGAGTTATTTTTGAACAAGCCCTAATCAGGAAAGGAGAATTTTTATGAGAAAAACTTTATTATTGTTATTATTCTTTGTATTCAGCAGTTTTCTGACTTTAAACCTTCAGGCAGAACAGCAGGTAAAACTGGTAGATCTGCAAAAGCTGGATCCGACTATAGTAGTAGAACTCGTATATGCTACAGAGGATAACTTTACAGGCCAGGCCGTTTACCCTCAGGGAAGCAGAGCATATCTCAGGGAAGAAGTGGCAGAAAAACTTTTAAGAGTACAGAAAAAATTAAAGAAAATCGGCCTCAGTCTTAAAGTATGGGATGCCTACAGACCACTTTCCGTTCAATATAAATTCTGGGAAATATACCCTGTACCGGGATTTGTGGCAGATCCTAAAATCGGTTCGAATCATAACAGAGGAGCAGCAGTAGATGTAACTCTTGTAGATTCTAAAGGCAAAGAACTTGCTATGCCTACAAAATTTGATGATTTCACAGAAAAAGCCGGAAGAGATTATTATAACCTGCCGGCAGAGGCAATAAAAAACAGACAGATTCTTGAAGATTATATGGTAAGTGAAGGCTTTGTTCCACTGAGAACAGAATGGTGGCACTTTGATGATGAAAATGTAAAGAATTATCCTGTCCTGGATATTCCTATCGATAAAGTGAAAAGTGAAAAATGAAGAGAGTTATGAGTGATGGGTGAGAATAGTTACAGCGAAGAATGAGAACAGATCATCTCTTCACCCTTCACTCTTCACCCTTCACGATTCATTTATTACAGGAAGTACATATATGGAAAAAGATATAAAGGAAGAACAAAAAAAGAACAGTAAAATTCAGCAGGCATTGATGAAACTCTCCAGACTTGACTATGAATC
>JBEHWP010001019.1:0-2206 GCA_040217665.1 Vulcanimicrobiota bacterium | reverse complement strand
TCCGAAATTGATTCTTCATCAAGAGGGAGTTTTTTATTAAAAAGCTCAACGAGATTTTCATTATCTATAACATCTTCCAGGAGCCTGTCCTTCAATTCCTCTGCAGAAACTCTGAAGATTCGCTCAAAGGCAGGATTAATGAGTATAACTGTTCCGGAAGAATCCGTAACTACTATGCCGTCTATGATACTGTTTATAATGGCTTCTATCTGATTCTTCGCCTGTATAATAGCCTCTGTAGATCTTGCAGTTTCTATGGCAGCAGCAGCCTGTCCTGCGAGAATGGAAAGTAATTCACAATCTTTTTCTTCAAGTGGCTCATCATAATAATCATCCTTACCTGCTATTAATGAACCTATAACCTCTCCTTTTACTTTAAGAGGCATTTCTATGAAATTCTTAACATCCAGCGCTTTTATATAGGGATGAAATTCAGGAGATACAGAAGCAAGATTATTTACAAGAAGGGGTTCTCCTTTTACTACCGAATAAAGAGTTACGCCGCTTTCAATCTGCTGTTCGAATTTATTCAGATTTTTCAAACTGAAGCCGACACCGCGATGAATAAAAAAATCTTTTTCACCGCTTTTAATCAAAATAACAAGACTGCGATTATAACCGAGTTTACTTACAATAGCTTCACTTATGGTTTTCAAAATACCCTGTAATGTCTGAGCGGAACTTATCCAGGTGCCTATCTCATGAAGTGTAAAAAGACCTTTAACTTTTTCATCTAAAAGCCTGTTAACCTTTGTAAGTTCAAAATCAGTTTTAATAAGAACCTTGGAATTATCTTCCATCTCTTTATAGGTAGCTTCCATTTTTTCCTTTTCCCTTGCCAGTTTCTCCATATTTTCTTCAAGCTCTTTCTGGACTTTATGCAATTTTACCTCATAAGTTTCCTTTGTTTTTTCACTGATAAATTTCCCTGCATTACTGCATAAATAAGTGAAAAGAATAAAAAAGATAACAATAAAAGATGGAATAATATAGGTAAAAGGATAAATAAAATTACCATAAAAAAAATATAACACCCCTACCAGAACTATAAAAATAGCAAAAACTATCCAAAGGCGTAATACTGGTTGAAATACTGTCAATTTTTCTGTTTTATTCATAAAAGCACCATGTAGTACAATGATGTATGATATGTAATACAAATAAAATGTAATATATCATGCTACTTTTTACCACTGAAGATTTCTTCCAACCTCTGAAGCATTTTAACAGGACTGAAAGGTTTTGTCAGATATTCATTGGCTCCTGCCTGCAGGCCTTTTTCTTTATCCACATCCTGACTTTTAGCTGTAAGCATAATAATATAAAGATCTTTAAATTCCTGATACTTGCGTATTTCCAGGCACACATCATAACCATTTTTTTTAGGCATCATTACATCAAGAAGAACCAGATCAGGCCTGTAAGACTTTATCTTATCCAGAGCATCGTCACCGTTATTTGCACAGAGAACATTATACCCTTTCTTCTCCAGTACGAAACTGAGAGATTTTATAATATAGGGTTCATCATCTACTAAAAGAATTTTCTTGGTAAGCATATTTCTGATTTACCATATATATATTAGCTATCAGCTATCAGGTTATAGTGAGTCGTGAGTTGTGAATACCGGGTCACATATCACAATTCGTGACGCGTGACGCGTGACGCGTGACGCGTGGAATGTTTTAAAATCTGTTGATGCTGATAGCTGAATGCTTACTGGAAATCTTTATTCATTATTCTATCAGTTAAAGAAATATCCTGCTTTTCTTTTATCGTAGTGGCTATAAATTTATATGAGGCTCGTAATGCGTGATGCGCTATAATCGTGACGCGTAACGAGTCACGGGTGGTTCGTGATGCCTATTTTCACCGGTACCGTGCTTTCACAGAGGGTCGCCCCTATTTTTCGACTCACTTAGCCCGTAATTCTTCCAGGTATTTTCCTGCTTTATAGTTGTATTTATCCAGTTGGAGAACAATTTTGTAATTTTCCTCCGCTTTTTTCCTGTCACCTCTGGTCTGAGAAATCAGACCAAGTAAAAGATAACCATCAGGAAAATTTTTATCTTTTTCAATGGCTTTTGAAGCATAATTTAAAGCCGATGCCGTATCACCTGAATATAAAGACATAAAAGATCTTGAAGCATAACCTTCAGGTATATCCAGTCCGGAAGATTTTTTAAAAAATTTCACACCTTCATCT
>JBEHWP010001018.1:0-2207 GCA_040217665.1 Vulcanimicrobiota bacterium | reverse complement strand
AATTTATCATCCTTTCACAGGAACTTATCAATTATTTTCAGGTTTTGCAAAGGTTGTAATAATCGTATGTTCATATAAATCTTTTCCACCGGCTTTTGTTCCGGTTTTAACTCTTGATTCTACAAAAATATGTATAACCGGTATAGAACATGAAATAATATCAGGGCTATATAAATCAAACTTTATAGAATAAATTTCACCTGCTATTTTTCTATCATTTGAAACAGAACCTGAAGTAATATTATATGGACATTTCAACGGATAAGAAGGAAGAAGAAAATCTTCAAGTTCTTCATCGGTTAAAGGTTCAGGATAGAAGAAGTTTTCAGGGTGGGCGGTAACCTTTATAACTCTTCTATAAACCTCTTTCTGGCCATTTTTTTTAAAATAAATTACATATCTGGTCCACTTTAATTTACCATCTTTCATATCATTATTTCCTGTGGCATCATCTGATGTTCTGGATGTAGGAAAACATATGGCATCACATATTTCGTCGTGGTGTCCTCCGTTATCTTTACTCTTTTTTATTTTAACTCCAGGCAGATAACTTTCATTCAGTTCACGGCATAATCTGTCTATACACATCTGTGCTTCCTGCTGTGTTACAAGTTTATACCGTGATCTATGAAAGGCTTTAATACAATTAACAGTTATCGTTCCTATCATTGACATAAAAATACCAAAGAGACATATTACTATTAATAATTCTATAACAGTAAAAGCTTTTTTGCCTGATTTCATAGATTTCTCCTCATTTAAAGTTCCTGCCACGAATAAGTCGTAAGCACAGGTTTAATTACAATCTGACTGCTTCTGTATTTCAGGCTTGAAGGACAGTAAAGTATGTAACAACCTCCTTTAAGCTCTATCTTTCCTCCATGTCCCGCCGGTGAGCATGAAGGATTATCATCAGAAAAAACGGCTCCTGTTATGCAGATAGACCCTGAAACTTTTTCAGCGGTAAAGGTTCCATGTGTAAAAATTACACCATGAAAAAAAGCTGTGGTGCTGTCAAGAAAAACTGAAGGATTTTTTAAAAACCCTTCCCAGTTATTGTACCAGGACATGCCATGTTGTTCTGTAGCCCACTCCATGCCACGATTTGCCTCACTCATACTGAACCACTGGTTCAATTCCTCCGATACTGGCTTAAGTCCGTGCTCAATAAACTCATTATTACAGTCATTACAGCCGGAAAAAACCTGGTGACATATATCATAAGGGAAAATAGACGGGTATAATATAGTATTATGTAAGTACCAATCCCAGGCCTCTGAAGCGTCAAGCTTTACAATTCCAGTCGTATTAAACATATCTGTAACATATTTTATATCAGAAGGAGCAGAAGAAATCCATGTATCTGCATCATTGCCGGAGGAAATGTTATCAACATCAAATATCTTTATGTCACCTTCTGCGAATACGGCAACTCCTGTCTTTACACTGGTGATAAAAGATCCGCTCTGTTCCATACTTATAGAAAGTCCGTTCGGATCATATCCTGCGACAAAAAGTTTGGAGTTATCTCCAACCAGATCAGTATCCAGTGTCAGAGTTCCGTTTATAAAAACATTTGAATTAATAAGTTTCATATAAGTATCTTCACAGAGAACATGGAGACTTCCGTTTATAAATATATTTTGATTGACAAAGGTTAAATCAGTGCCATCGAAAACATACCGTCTGTCATCCGGTATATTCGGGTCCAGAGACGGAAAAGACGGACGGGTAATACTACCGGGCGCCAGGCCGGAAAATTCGTCACCATAAGTAATTTTCGTATAGATACCCGGGTCAGAGGGAGAACCATCTGTCAAATCGGAATTGGACAAACTCCATTCCGGCATAGTAATATTTCCCGGTTTGTTCTGTTCTATAAATCTAAGGGGAATTGTGCTGCCTGTATTTGCTACAGTGCCATTGCTACTGAGAACACTTCCGTTTAAAATCCTTACAGACGTTATATTCTCACAGTTAATTCCGTTACCTGCATATAAACTTCCTGCTATGGGAATAGGATTAATGGCCGACTCAATACCGTTCAACATAAGAGGCCCGTCACTTATTGTTATGGTATCTTCTGCCGCGCTGGTAAAATATACATTCTTAACAGTAATTTTTATAGTTCTTTTAAATCCTTCATATTCACCCTGTGCTATTATTACTGCTGTTTCTCCGTAAACCTCTGTAGAAGTCAGAGAAGG
>JBEHWP010001017.1:0-2214 GCA_040217665.1 Vulcanimicrobiota bacterium | reverse complement strand
AAGGTCTCTGTCCCTGAGCTTATAGGCAACTGTGAGACCGCTGAGACCCGCGCCTATGACAACAAGGTCTTTTTTCTCATCTGCCTTCGGCATGGGAGGGACAAAACCGTCGCGGAAACTGTGGGCTATGTCATAGTTATCACCTGACCAGCCGCTTATTTTGTAAGGAATATTTTTATTTACTTCTTTCTCCGGGAAAGAGTAAGATTTTGTTTGGCCTTCTATTCCCGTAAATCCTGACAGGACAAGGAAAATCCCTCCCTTCAGGAAATTACGGCGTGTCAATGCATAACCGGTTTCATTGTTTTTTTTCATGATTTAATAAAAAGGCAAATGGCCTGAATGCTTATGGCATATAAGGCATGACAGCTTTTTTACCTCCTTTTCCGTATGCAATCCTTTTATAACTTCTGTGCCGCTTTGAATAATATCTTTTTCCCTGTCAAAGATTTCTTTATGACATGCAATACAGCGTTCATCCGGCATGGATTTGATGGCTCTGTGTTTTATGGCAAAATAAAAATCCTCTTTCCCGAACTCTTCTTTTGAAAAAAAATGATGATATGTGTCTTTTATGCCATGAGTGCTTTTGTTTATTATGACAGATACCGGATTTTTCCAGGAAGGAATATGACAGTCCCGGCATGTAGCCCTGGCTTTCCCGTCTACAATACCATGATCTGAAACCTTCCAGCTTTCGCCAGCAGGTTTTATTTCATGGCAGCTATTGCAGAATGACGGTGTGGAAGTAATTTCGACTGCAGGATATATGAGAAAGATAATGACGATACTAGCTATAAGTATTATTTTCCATGATTTTAAACTTTTAAATTTCATATTTTATTGCCTGTATAATAAAAAATAATGACTATACCCGGGTACTCAGTACCATAACAGATACATTAGTAACCAGAATCTTATTCATCGTGACGCGTAACGCGTTACGCGTCACGGGAGCAAAAACGTTATGTATAAAATGATACATAATTTTTCGAGACACCTTTTTACCTGGAGCGGTACTCAGGCCATATCAAATCTTACATCTCAGAAAAATAATCTTTTACGAAAGGATAAAAATGTTCCCCGGGTGTTTTTACTAGTTGTGTATCTCCTGTTTTTTCTGATGCCATTTCTGCAATCTTCATGCCGTAATAATATCCGAATCTGCCTCTTGTAAGACAGTCCGGTTTGAGGTCCGGTATTAAAAATAAACTCATCCAGAGTTCATCATTATACCTGTTTTCTGTAACAGCTCTGTTCAATAAAAGACTAAACTCACCTTTTGTAGAATTACATTTGTTTACCCATATATGAAAATCTTCGTCTGTCATCAAACCAAAGGATAGAGCTTCTCCTGAAGTAGAATTATTTATTTTTCCGGAGAGATATGTGGCAATACCTTCTGCCAGGAATTTATTGAAATATAATTCCTTTATGGTTTTACAGTTTCCCGGATAAAACTCCGGATATATATTATAGTGGATTCCATGTATTATTTCATGTATTGCATGGACTTCAGGTATAAAGCCGGGAAGATTAAAATGGTGTTCCATCATGGTAATATTAAGAAATATATAGGCTTTTTCTTTTATAAGAATACCATGGCCGTCCCATGCAAAAGGACCGATGAACAATATTACAGGAGGTATTTCTATATCTCCGAAAAACCTCAGGATTTTTTCTTCAGATTTTTTCAGAATTTCTCTCGTTTTATGAAGATTTGCCTGTAAAATGTTTTTATCTGTTTTTTTTATCTCAGTTTTTATGCCCTTTTCGGTAAATTCGTCCGATATATTGCACAGTCTTTTGTATTCCTGGAGGAAATCCGACAGAAAATCATCTTTTGCCGGAGAATCCTCTGTTTCCAGTTGATTATAACTGAAATCAATAATATTCATAACAATTAATCCCATTAGTAAGTATATAGACTGATACATTTTTACAACTGTGTTATAATTATAACACAACATACGGAAAGGGTAACAAAAAAACAAGTTTTTATGAAAAAGAAAATATTTTATTATACAGGACTTATAATAGCACTGATTTACTCTGCATGTACAGTCGTGGCTATTGATAAATATAATTACTTTAATTTTTTTCTTTTCTGGCTTGCAGGTATGGTCATTATCGGTATCATTTATATGTCTTTTATTCCTCCCGTAGAGGCTACAATGCTTTTTCTTACATGCCTGGTTTTTCTTCCTCATACAG
>JBEHWP010001016.1:0-2218 GCA_040217665.1 Vulcanimicrobiota bacterium | reverse complement strand
GAGAAATATAGCAGAGATATTCTTAAACCTGATAAGAAAGATTATGAATTTTACAGATATTTTCTGGTGAATTATAGAACAGGAGAGATTGAAGTTAACCCGTCCTCTACTGAAGAGGAACAGAAAAGGGCAGAGACTACTATCGAAATATACGGTTTAAATAAAGCAAATAGACCGGAGAGCAGATTGATGGAATATAAAAAATATAAAGATCTTTCCGGAAAGAATTATACCATAGATGATTTTTCTTATCGTTTTTTTCTGGAAGATTAATTGAAAGGAGTGACTGCCATGTGTAAAATAAATCCCCGTGTTGATTTTGCTTTTAAACTTATATTCGGCAACGAACAGAATAAAGATATTCTCATCTCTTTACTGAATGCCATACTGGAAGATTATCAGACATGTCCGATAGAGAATATCGAAATCCTTAATCCTCTCGGCTCGAAGGAACATGGTAAAGATAAACTTACAATCCTTGACATAAAAGCAAAAGATGAAAAAGGAGAATTTTATAATATTGAAATGCAAATTTCCGATCAGTATTATTATCACAAAAGAGCTTTATATTACTGGTCAAGACTTTATACTTCACAGATAAGTGAAGGCATAGGTTATCAGAATCTTGCAAGGACCGTAAGTATAAATATTCTGAATTTCAATGCCATAAAAGAAGCAGATTATCATAATGTTTACCGCGTAAGAGAAGTAAATAAAAATATTGAACTTACGGATCAACTCGAAATACACTTTATAGAACTGGAAAAATTCACAAAAGAATTGCCGGAACTGAAAAGAACAATGGACAGATGGATATACTTTTTGAAGTATGCCGAAAAGTTTACCGAAGCAAATCTGCCTGCCCCCCTTAAGGAAATTCAACCAATAGAAAAAGCAAATATCATACTTGACAGGATGTCTTTAAATAAAGAACAGCGAGAGATTTATGATGCTCGTTTAAAGATACTTCGTGATGAAGACGGTGCATTGCAGACGGCCAGAATGAGGGGACTGAAAGAAGGAATTGAAAAAGGAATTGAAAAAGGTAAATGTGAAGTGGCGACAAATTTATTACGGATGAATATATCAGTAGAAAAAATATCTGAAGCAACCGGTTTAAATGTAGAAGATATAGAAGATTTAAAAAAGAAAATTTGACGTATTTTACGCGTAATTATAGATGAAAGGAGTATTTTCACTGACTGAAATTTATGAAAGAAACAGAAAAAAGAAAAGATATTGTTTACGGCCCTGTTTCCTCAAGAAGACTGGGACAATCTCTGGGGATTAACCTTATGCCGTCACATATCAAAATCTGTCCATTTAACTGTGTCTACTGCCACTGCGGATGGACCGAGATTTTAACGGATAATATAGATAAATATGTTAATCTTCTGCCTGATATTCAGACTGTCGAAAAATTTCTCGAAGAACGATTAAAAGAATTGAAGGCAAATAATAAAAATTTAAACTATATAACCTTTTCCGGTAACGGAGAAGGCAGTCTTCATCCGGATTTCGATAATATAGTCGATCTTGTGGCAGGACTCAGGAATAAATATTTCCCTGAAGCAAAAACGTGTATACTTTCAAATTCAACTGCTCTTAATGTTCCTCATTCTTTAAAAGGCATTAAAAAACTGGACAGAAGAGTAATGAAACTCGACGGCGGTTCCCCGGAAATGGTTAAACTCGTAAATAAACCTGCTGAAGGTATTACTTTTGATAAAATAATCGAAGGTCTCGGAAAACTTGAACATTTTATCATTCAGACCAATTTCTTCAGAGGAAGTATTTCAAATGCCGGTAAAGAAGCGGTGGAAGACTGGATAGATACGGTCGGCAGGCTCAGACCTGATGAAGTCATGATCTATACTGTCGCAAGGCCTACTGCAGATTTGGAGATTAAAAAGATTATAGAAGAGGAACTTGTCGAAATTGCTGAAAAGACTCAAAAACTTACAGGAATAAAGACATGTGCCTATTAGGATAAAGGTTATATGCACCGGATTTCATTTGATGTGGTAGCTTTTATGTCAAATTTGTTTATCCGAAGGAAAATTTTGTAGTGGTTTTCAGTATAATTATGGCAAGTTATGAAATACATTATAAAGTCATGTAATTTTTTGACCCTACCATAAAAAAATGTGGTAAAATAAAATTATAGAGATATTTCGAGCTATAATTACTGACCTGAGCATAAGCATGTAATAAAGTT
>JBEHWP010001015.1:0-2219 GCA_040217665.1 Vulcanimicrobiota bacterium | reverse complement strand
TTTAATGCATTTAAATAGGATAAACGTAATATATTTATTTTCAGCTTTTTTTCTCTATCGGGACAAACTTCAAACAAAAAATTTATCATTTCAGTTAAATCAGTTAGAAAATCTTCCCATTTATAATTATCTCCCGAATCATGCAAAGAAATTACGCCAGGCCTTAATTGAATAGTCGGCCAATCTTTTTCTTCACTTTTTCTAAATCTATTATGCTGAATGTTAATATGTCCACCGGATAACTTATTTAAAGGATTATCTATTTTCCCTATATCAGGATACTTCCCTTGAATTTTTTCATATAATCTTCCAAATAAAACTTCATGAGGTTTGAACAGGTTTAAATCCCAGTGCAACCCGAAAACTGCTTCCATAAGAGGTGCCTTTTCCAGTTTAGGGTTAACCATTTTTTCATCTCTACTTTCTATATTTTAGTTCAATATTATTAAACAAGCATTTCTTTACGAAGGAATATATCTGATAAATATTAATTGACCATAGAGCTCACAACTAACAGAAATGACCGGAGTGGTCATAACCAAATATGAAAATTAATAGACAGTGAAGCATAAAACTTTATCATTTTCATATAAAATATGAGAATCTGACTACAATCAAAAACCGGATGTCATTATTCTCATATAAATTCTTTAAGATAAATATTTTTCCTCCATATAGCTGATTTTTTAATTTTTAATAAAAACGTCACAATAATTTTTCTCCTGTTCCGGGAGCATAATCATTTTTATCTAATATAGCGCCCCGGGTGTTAAAAAAGTATCAAATCTCACTTCTTAATCCTTCGTACAAATATTCATTATGATTATCTGCCAGATCGCCATTATCACTTGAGCATATGCCGCTTAAAGCAATTAATTCTGCAGTGAATTTTTCCCGGTCTGTTTCATAAGTTTCAGATTTTTGGGCACATTGCCTGTGTTGCAAAAATTTGAGATAACCTATGAAATCCAATAACATCTGCAACCTGTCATCAGTTAAGCTCATAATTTCAGTAATGATTTTTTCCTGTAATAAAGATTTTTCCATTTATTTTACCTTCTTTTCCAGGTATAAAAGTACCTGATTTGAAATTATTCAAGTCATCCTATAATTAATTATATTACATGTTTTATTTCTGTCAAAATTTTATATTACTTATTTTTACCCTTTTTATCTCTTTATTCTTAATCTCCTTTATGTTATTATATTTTTAAAGGGATTATAAAAGAATCTGAGCAGGTGGGAAACATGTTATCTATAGAAGGTATATATGATAATGGGCATTTAATTTTAAATGAAGCAATGGAAATTAAAAGACCGGTGAAAGTTATTGTCACATTTCTGGAGAATATTGAAGATTTAAAGAAATCAGATGGAGATATAAAAGAGCAGAAGAAAAAATTTTCTGAATTAATAAAAAAAGTCAGTGCATTATCTAAAGGCGGAAATAGTGTTGAAGATATAAGAATAGAGAGAAGCAGATATGAAAATTGTTATTGATACCAATATTTTCGTCAGCAGCCTCGATGAAAAAGATATATTTTATTCTGAATGTTATCCGATTTTTGAGAAACTACTTGATTCAGAGATTGAAGCCATATGCCCTTTAATCGTTCTGGTAGAAACCATATGTGCCATAGGCAGAAGGATAAATAATACAGATATTACCTTTGAAATTTATAAAAACCTGATTGATTTACCATCAATCAAATGGCTGGATATACCTATGAATATGGCCGGGCAGGCATGCCTTATGGGTAATAAAACCGGTCTAAAGGGTGGAGATGCAATATGATTGCATGCAGCCTATTATTATAATATTCCTCTCTTAACTATGGATAAAGAAATAAAAATAAAAGCTCCAAAAGATATTTTAATTTTCACACATGTAGATATAAGAGCATAATACCGTTAGAAGTTCAACGGGTTGTGGAGATTTAGATGCAGATACTTGAGGATGAAAAAATACTTTCTTCTGGTTGCTGGTGAGTTTTTTTATTTATCTGGTAGTTACAACAATCGACAAACTGGACTATAGATAGGAAAAATAACAAAACATCATCACCGTGCAGTTCTCCTTATAATGGACCCATAAAACTAGACACAAAAATGGGAAGGATTAAGTTTCAATAATTATGAGAAAACAATATACACCTGAAATGAAAGCACAGCTCGTATTAGAAATATTGAAAGAAGAAAAAAGCATATCTGAGCTTGCT
>JBEHWP010001014.1:0-2223 GCA_040217665.1 Vulcanimicrobiota bacterium | reverse complement strand
CTGAAGGATATGGAAGAAAAATTTAATAAATATAAAAAACTTCTGGATGGAGCGGCAAAAGCTACAAACAGTCTGGTTTCAGAAGGATACAGAGACAGTGCTATTCATAAAGCAATGGAATATCTCGGTATTGCTACAGATGCAGACAGAGTATCTATTTTTGAAGTTTCTAAAGATCCTCAGACAGGAGAAAGACTTATCAGCCAGAGATATGAATGGTCAAGGGATTCAGTTGAACCTCAGATAGACAACCCTGCTCTCCAGAATATGCCATGTGATAAATTCTTTCCCGGATGGGTTGATAAAAATGAGACAGGAATACCGACAAATGAAATAGTACGCAATCTTGAACCATGTTCAAAATCAATACTTGAGCCCCAGGGAATACTCTCAATACTTATAGTTCCCATATTAATTGAAGGGAAATTCAATGGTTCCATAGGGTTTGATGACTGTCGCATGGAAAGAGTATGGGATGAAAGTGAAATAGGAATACTAAGTGCAGTAGCAGGAACTATAGGAGTAGGAATAGTACGTAAAAAAGCAGAAGAAGAAAAAGAAAGAATGGAAAACCACCTGAGACAGTCTCAAAAGCTGGAAGCAATAGGAACCCTTGCAGGAGGCATTTCCCATGATTTCAATAATATACTTGCAGCTATCATAGGTTATACGGAATTATCATTATACCAGTTACCGGAAAAATCCCGGATAAAAGAGAATTTACAGCATATACTTAAAGGGTGTAACAGAGCAAAACATCTGGTTCAACAGATACTTACCTTCAGCAGAAAAAGAGAAATAAAAAGACAGCCTGTTGATATTAAACCTGTAATAAATGAAGTTCTTAAACTCATGAGGGCAAGTCTGCCAAGAAATATTATTATAAAAAAAGATATTGGAATAAAACATTCTGTAATCCTTGCAGACCCGACAGAAATCTATCAACTTCTGATGAATCTCACCACAAATGCAGCCCATGCAATAGGTGATAAAAAAGGCAAAATTTGTATCACCCTCAAAGACGCAGGAAAAAGTGAATTATACAAATATGATGAAATAAAAGATGGACATTACATAAGCCTTACAGTAAGTGATACTGGACGCGGCATAGAACCTGAACATTTAGACAGGATATTTGAACCGTTCTTTACTACAAAGACGTCCGAAAACGGAACAGGACTCGGGCTTGCTGTAGTTTACGGTATAGTTAAAAACATGGAAGGTTTTATCAATGTCACGAGCACACCGGGAGAATGCTCAAGTTTTCAGATTATTCTTCCCGGTTCAAATGCTGTTATAACAAATTCTGAAGAAAAAACACCTGAAATTACGGGAGGTCATGAGCATATTCTCTTTATAGATGATGAAAAAGAAATAGTGGATATGGAGAAACAAGTAATTGAAAATCTCGGTTATACAGTAACTTCTACAGATAATAGCCTTAAAGCACTGGAAATATTCAGAGAAAATCCAGGCAGATTTGATATAATCATTACTGACTATAATATGCCGTATATGACAGGACTTCAACTGGCGAATGAAATAAGGAAAATTCAAAAAAATATCCCTGTAATTATGTGTACCGGTTACGGTGAATATGGTAACAGTGACAAATTTCTCGAAGCAGGTATAGATGAAGTAATTATTAAACCTGTCAATATGCATGATATTGCCGGAGTTTTACGTAAAGCAATTGCCAGTAAAAAAAAGAAAAAACTTCTAAGAGGAGATGGTTCCATACTTTTTATAGATGATGAAAAAGATGTAATTGATATAAACACATTTTTACTGGAAAAACTTGGCTATAAAGTAACTGGAACCACTAAAGCACTGGATGGACTTGAACTGTTTAAAAAAGAACCTTCAGAATTTGCTCTTGTCATTACCGATTATATGATGCCTGATATGACAGGTCTTGAACTGTCAGAAGAAATAAAAAAAATTCGAAAAGACATACTTATAATACTCTGTTCGGGGTACAGTGAGAATCTAAATATGGAAAAAGTTAAAATGGCAGGGATAAAAAAATTCTTACAAAAACCACTGAATATTTATGCTCTTTCCACTTCCATACAGGAAGTACTTCAGGATAGTAAAAAAGAACAGGAAGAAATCGATAACGTATGATATAATAGGATCGTGACGCGTGATGCGTGATGCGTGATGTGAGGATATTGTTCGTTCTAACAATTTGCCGGAGTTGTTTTTCTTGCAATCCTAAGC
>JBEHWP010001013.1:0-2225 GCA_040217665.1 Vulcanimicrobiota bacterium | reverse complement strand
CTGATTGATTATTGCTTTGGGGTGTTGGGTGCCGGGTTTTGGGTTAAGAAGCGAACCCGGAACCTGGAACCCAATTTTAAGTGATACCGAACCTTTTACTCATCACTTTTCTAAAAAATTAAAAATTTCTTTTACTGCTATTTTTGCTCCCGACGAATCTATAGATTGCCATGTTTTATTACGTGAGAGTAATTTGTTTATATAAACTCTCCATTTCCCGGATAAAAAATCTTCCTTTGATATTTCTTCTGCTATGCCGTATTTATGGAGTCCTTCTACAAGTACGGTATTTTCAATATAATCTTTTCGTGATATATACAGAACAGGAGTTCTGTTTACAATAGTTTCTGCCACCATACCATAGCCGGGTTTGCATACAACTATATCTGCTACTGCTACTGCTTCTTCATGGCTTATGTTTCCGCAATTGTCAAGTTTTATGATATTATTATAATCATCGGGGAAATCTCCGTTAAAAGATATTAATATAAAATCTTTCAGTTCTTCTGATACACGGGCAAAATCTATGTTTATCATAGAAAAATTACTGAAAGAACATAATATGAGTTTTTGGTCTCCATCTATCTTTAATTTTTTTCTTATTTCTTTCCGGGATAATCTGCTTTTTCTTGCTATTAATGGCACCTGTTTCACAGAAGGAAATACACTCATACCTCCGTTTACCGGCAGACTGAGAACAAGATCTGCTTCTTTATAATCTCTCTGTATGGATTCCATTATGTGCGAATAAGCAGGATATTTCTTTATCATAGGTTTATATATCCAGTCCCATGAGAAATTCGCTATGCCTATAGACGGCACAGAAAGTTTTTTTGCAACAGGAAAGGCCAGTGGCGGTATGTCTGAAATAATTAAATCGACTTTATTGATTTTATTCCATGTAACCTCTTCATTTATAATTCGCTCTCTCTTTTTTAGAAGATTCGAATAATCACGCAGTGTTTCTTCCTCGCAGACCGTAAGAAAATCTTTCTGTATTACACCTGTATCTATTTTTGCCATGCGATAGGAATAGGGACGGGTCATAGATGACCGGTAAATCCATTCAGGAGCACTGGTTGCGAATGTGACCCTGTGGCATGAAGGTATGTTATTGGCCACTTCTATCATACGGGTACTGTGTCCGAGTCCGTGGCTGCTTGTGTAAAAAAGAAAATGATATGATTTCAAGTGTTTTACCTTTCCATTAATGAAAAATACAGACTTTTCTGCTGTGTCATAAATTTTCAGATTTTCTCACCAGGTCTGCAAATTCTCTGCCAATATAATTATCATAAGTACCACATACATGAGAGGCAAGGATTATGGAGTTTTTTATAATTCTGTCCCATATGTCTGGAGTTATGGAATTGATATCCATATTATACCTGGCCAAACCGTATAAAATCCCTGCGTTAAAATTATCTCCTGCTCCTATGGTGCTTTTTATTTCCACTCTGTTTACATGATAATTTTTTGTAAAATATTTTGTCTTTACAGTTACTTCTTTTGCTCCTCTCGTAACTATGAGATTCCGACAGCCAGTAATATTATAAAGTTCTTCTAAGTCACATGAATTAAATATGAGTTGAAAATCTTCATCCGATCCTTTTACTATATCGGCAAATTTTATATTCTCCTCAATAAAAGGCATTATGGCAGGCAATTCATGTAAATGAGGTTTCCTGAAATTCGGATCATAAACAATAATCGCTTCTCTTTCTTTTGCTTCTGAGAGGAATTTTACTATCTTATTTCTTACCGCTCTGTCTATTGCGAGAAAAGAGCCGAATAAAAGTATGTCACCTTTATTTATTACAGGAAATGTTATATTAAATCTTTCTTCAGGGTAGAGCTTATAGAAATTATATTCGGCATTATTATTTTCATCGAGAAAAGCCAGCGCCAGTGTGGTGTTACCGTCATATTCATATATATAATCAGTATTTACATTATTTTCAATGAGAAAATCCTTTATTATGTTTCCTGAAAAGTCTTTTCCCAGTTCAGTAATAAAATATACATGTTCCTTCAATCTTCCGAGACTTACGGCAGTATTTAACATGGAACCTCCAGGTATTGCTTTTTGCGGTTGCCTGTTTTTGAATATAATATCCAGGACTGTTTCTCCTGTTGTATATATCTTTTTCATTTTTCTATTGCCTCACTCTTCATTCTTTAATTTTCACTCTTCACTTTTCGCTTTATTATTTTCTTCTCCGAAA
>JBEHWP010001012.1:0-2231 GCA_040217665.1 Vulcanimicrobiota bacterium | reverse complement strand
ATTTTTGCAGATAATAGAATAGATGCAATAGAAATAAGAACAGATGAACCATATATTATGCCACTGGTGAATTTTTTCAGAAAAAGGGCCAGTATAAGGTGAAGAGTGAGCAGTTACCAGTGAAATATTCAAATATATCATAATTTATACTTTTACAGATTTTAAAAACCGTTTTTAGGTTTCAGGTATTGGGTGTTGGGTTAGGAAGATTAAAATCCAGAACCTGGAATCCAGAACCCGGTTAACTATAAATCCAGTAAAAACAAGGAAATTATGAAAAAGTGCAAAAGTATAGTCATAATATAAAGTATTACTATTAAAGGTGAGTGGTGTTCGGTGAGTTGTGAGTGGAAATACGCGTCACCCATCACGCGTTACGCGTTACGACTATATATTATATTTATTTTTTTTATGTATATTACATTACTAACCTCTGTGGCCTCCGGTGTAGATATAGCTGTTAAGGTAGATAAACAGGAGATTACTGCAGGAGACGTAATAGAATATACTCTTACAGTCAAATCAGATAAAAGCATAAAACCTGCTTTCCCTGAAAAAGGGCTTAATGTAGCTCCTTTTGAATTACTGGATTTTTCAAAAACAGAATCCGAAGAAAATGGAATGATTATAAGGAATTATATCTATAAAATTTCTATTTATGAAACAGGAGATTTTGAACTTGCGCCTGTCATATTTAAGTATGTTATCAACGGGAAAGAAGAAAGTAAAAGCACTGAAAAAGCTATAAAAATCAAAGTAAAAAGTGTTTTGCCTGCAGATGCAAATGATATAAAACCTATAAAAGCTCCGCAGGAATTTAAAACACCTGTGCCTTATCGTTTTTTATATACAGCTGGATTAATAATGTTGATTTTGTTTTTACTGATTGTAATATCTTACTTTCTTTACAGGAAATACGTCATGAAAAAATCTCGTAAGGAGGAAGCTCTTCCACTGCTTCCTCCTGAAGAAGAGGCTCATAAATCTATTGATGAACTTATTAAATTAAATTTATTGCATGAAGGAAAGATAAAAGATTTTTATATAACACTGTCCGATATAGTTCGCCGTTATGTGGAAAGAAGATTTGTCATTATGACCTTTGAAAAAACTACTGATGAGATTATTCATCAGATGAGACAGAAAGATATCAGATATGTTAATAATTTAAAGGTTCTCTTATCGGATTTCGATCTCGTTAAATTTGCTAAATTAATACCGTCAAATGCAGAATGTAACGGCCATGTTCTTAAATCCAGAAATTTTATAGATGAAACAACTATCAAAAAAGAAGAGGTTTCCTATTCAAAAGAAGACGTTTCTGATGAACCGGTGGAGGTAAAGCAATGACAGCACGTTTTGCCAGTCCTGAATATTTGTTATTATTATTAATAGTGCCATTTCTTATATTTTACTATTTTACGAGAAGCAAAAGGGGCACTGTCAGATATTCGAGTCTTTCCATCTTAAAACAGATAGGACCTTCGCCCTGGCAGCATGCCCGTCATTCCATGTTTGTGTTGCGTATAATAGCACTTGTGCTGATTATTATAGCAATTGCGAGACCTCAATTCGGCAGAACTTATGAAGACATACTGACTCAGGGTATAGATATTGAACTGGCTGTAGACGTATCAGGCAGTATGTATGCAGAAGATATACATCCTAATAGAATTGAAGCTGCCAGGCAGGTAGTAAAGGATTTTATCAGAGGAAGGGCAAATGATCATATAGGTCTGGTGGTTTTTGCAGGATATGCCTATTCTCTCTGTCCTCCTACACTGGACTACAATATACTTTATGATTTTATGGATAAACTGGAAATAGGAATGGCCGATGACGGTACTGCCATAGGTATGGGTATTGTATCTGCCGTTAATAGATTAAAAGACAGTAAAGCCAGGACAAGAGTTATAATATTACTCACAGATGGTGAAAATAACAGAGGACAGGTTGACCCTATAACTGCCGCAAAGATTGCACAGGCACTCGGCATAAAGATTTATACCATAGGTGTCGGACAGGAAGGGGGAGCTCCTATCCCTGTAGACAGCGGCATGTTCGGCAGACAATATGCCCGTAATCCTGATGGATCTATTATGCTCACAAGACTTGATGAAAAGAGTTTAAGTAAGATTGCAGATATAACAGGAGGCAAATTTTTCCGTGCCACTGATGAAGAAAAATTAAGAGAAATATATAAAAAAATTATTTTCACTCTTTGGTGGTCT
>JBEHWP010001011.1:0-2233 GCA_040217665.1 Vulcanimicrobiota bacterium | reverse complement strand
CCGATATGGTTGCAATGACAAAGAAAGGTCTTATCTTCAATGTTCAGAGAAAATTTGAAGAATCCCTTAAATGTTATGATAAAGTTCTGGATATAGATCCTGATGATGAAGAGGTTACGTTCCAAAAAGCAGCTGTCCTTTCAGAACTGGATAGATATGATGAAGCAATTTTTTACTGTACCAGGTTATTGATAAAAAATCCTGACAATTTTGAATTACAGATACTGAAAGGAAGATGCCTTTTTATCAAGGGAAGATATGAAGAAGCCATGATATATTTTAATGAAGCCCTTTCCAGTAAAGGGGAAGATGTAAACCTCGATTTTTTTAAGTCCATCTGTAAAAGCCGGGATGGTAAAAAATATACAGAAAAGGAAAATAAAAAATATCTTGTCGAGTCATATGAAAAATACATTAATGAAATAGATAATAAGCATATGGAGGAAAGAAGGAGAAAAGTTCAGAAGAAAAAGGATGATAAAATAAAACGTATTTCCATTAGATGCGGCGTTTCTACTGAAAAAGGGGAAAAAATATATCGTATCTGTAAGGTGTTCAGATTTTTACCTGATGAAGCAAAAATACTTCTGGAAGAAAATGACTATAATGAAAGAAAAATAGTGCAAGATATGATGAAGCCAGGTGAACTGGAGGAAAGGATAAGTTACGTATGCAAAAGAACAAAAGTTTCTGAAGATGAAGCGTTAAAAGTCCTTGAGGAGAGGTATTATGATGAAATTGAAGCAGTTATGAGTATAAAGAAAAAGAAGAGAAAAAATAAAGAATTGAAAGTCCTTCAAAATAGTAAAAATACAAATAAATTCCTCTCATTTTTTAAGAATAACCTCAAATATTTCTCTAATTTTCTTTCTTACATAAAAGGTAAATTCTCTGCAAAAGAGAAATAATAAATGGTGAATGGTGATGAGTGAAGTTTTATGGCCCATATTCCCCCTTCACACTTCACAAATAAAAAAAATTATGTGTAAAAAATTTCTATATTTACTTATATTTGTAACACTTATAGCTTCCCTCACAGATTATAACATGTCGAAAAATGCCTATTATCTGAAAAAAGGGGGCATATTCTATTCTCAGAGCGGGAAAGCCTATCTTAAGACAGGTATGTCCAGAGCGGATCTGATAAAACTGGATAATATTAAACTTTTAAATTCTCTTACAATAGATTTTGATGGCGAACATGTTAAATATATATGGATAGATACTCCTGATATAAGAACTTCCGGAGGTCTCGGTGTGGGATCTTCCATAGAGAAATTAAGAAGATATCAGAAGGTCAAGTCTATAGGAGGAACTACAGAGGCCTACAGCCCTCCCTACAGCGGACTTATCTTCTGTTCAACCACACAGAAAGGTTTAATAGACACAATACTTGTATGTGATCCCTCGGTGTCTGATTCTCTTTATACTTCTTCTATAAATTCTCCTGAAAATCAACCTTCTACCTATGTAAAATACGGCTCATACAGAAGCATAAATATAGCTTTTGACGAAATCGTAATAAATCTGTATCAAAAACTCAATATGAGACCTTCTGCAATTCAGGAGATAATACTCCTTCCTTCCAGAAGTGAAATAGGAGAGATGCATGCCCTTTACGGAGGCCCTTCAGGTTATGAAGCTACAAGTTTCTGCGTAAATGAACAGGGAGGAAGTGTCATATATACCCTCTATCAGGGAAGAATAGATCTTTGTTTTAAAGGGATTCTGGCTCATGAATACAGCCATGCCTGGCATTACAGATATACAGGGAAAAGTGAATTTGATCCTCTTATATCGGAAGGTTTTGCCGAATGGGTAAGATATTATTATGAAGGCACTGCTTTTATACCGAGAAATGAAAAAGATTATCTGAAAGGTCTGGAACTTTTCCTGGCAGTGGAGGAAATATCAGGCAGAGAAGGAGTATTTAAATATTTAAACAACCATTCATGGAAGCCGAAAAATATTCCTTCTTTTAAAAAAAATGATTGATTCTCCTCTCTCTATTTTACCAGAAAAAAACATTTTTATGGCAGAGTAAAAATTACTTTTTTATCTATTGATTTTACAGAGACAAAGTAATAAAATAATCTTTATCTAAATTACCTGGAAAGGTAAAGAACTGACACAATAAATTTATAAAAAACTCCAAAAAACTATACATAGTTTTTTATTTCATAATAAAATAATGGTTGACAATTTTTTAATTTTATTATAATCTATATTTGCT
>JBEHWP010001010.1:0-2235 GCA_040217665.1 Vulcanimicrobiota bacterium | reverse complement strand
TTATTCTGACTGTCTCAGTTCCGGTTATTTTTGGCGGTTCTGCAGTTTCTTCGGTAATTTTATCCTTTCCCGGCCTGGAAGGTTTGTCACCGCATTTTTTACAGAATTTATAGCCTTTCTTGTTTATTGTTAGACATACAGAACATTTCTCTCCGTCTTCACCTGAAAGAGCTATCTTCATCTCCAGTGCACTGGCAAATCGATTTTTCATATCAGGTTGAACCGCCTTTTGTATGATAAGATCGATCCTGTCTGAAACAGAGGGATTGATAGATCTTGCAAGAGGAAAGACAAAAGGCATCTCACCGGGATAACGGTTCGTCAGAAGATAGTGCATGGTAGCCCCAAGGCTGTATATATCGGAACGTGCATCTGTCTGGCCTGAACCATATTGTTCGGGAGCGGCAAATCCTGCAGTTCCTATTGCTCTTGTATCTCTTTCTTTTCCTTCTTTATAAACCCTTGTGGCTCCGAAATCAATTACTTTAATATTACCTTCTTTATCTACCATAAGATTATCAGGTTTTAAATCTCTATATATAATAGGAGGATCCTGATTGTGAAGATAATCCAGAGCGTCAGCAATCTGTATTGCCCAGTTAACAACTGCTTCTTCCGGCAGAAATTCAGGCATATTTTGTTCAATTATATGTTCCATTACCCTGCCGTCAATATATTCAATTACAAGATAACAGGCGCCACCTTCTATAAGTAAGTCATAGGCCCTTACGATAGAAGGATGTTTCAGGCGAATTAAAGTTGCCCTTTCTTCTGTAAGGAAAACCATGAGTTTGAGCTGTTCTTCTCTGTCTGTAGAAGCTGCTTCTTTTATAATATACCATTTACTATCATTTATATCCTGGGCCATATAAATAGCACCCATTCCCCCTGCCGTGAGATAGTAAAGGGAATATTTATTATTTATAATGGTTCCGTCTGAATGGACCATAAGAGTATTACCTCTGGAATCTACTTTCCCGTCAGGTGCAGGAATTCTATTTGAAAACATAGATAATGAAGGGACAACTGTCTGGTAAGGATTAATATTGCCTGTAGAACCTGTTGTTTTTCTCAGCGGTTTTCCACAGCTATTACAGAAACGACTTGACGGGTCATTTATATTTCCACAAAAAGTACACTCCACAAGGTAAAACCCTTTCTGAATTTATATGAGAATCGTAACACTTGACGGGAGGAAAAAATTCTCATACTTTGTTGTGACCGAACCGGTCATGGTTTTTAGCGATAAAGTCATTGTTTTATTCTGAATTTCCTCTTTTAATTCCTCTATTCTCTAAAAATATTATATCATAAAAAATATTTCTGAGATGAATAATTTTTTATCTATAAAAACCTCAATTTTATGTAAAAGTTTATTTACTTTCCTTACGTCAAGCATTATACTATAAATTAATTTTTGTGTCGAGTATTGTTAAAAATATTCTAAAAGAGTAATACTGATTGTCTTGTATTTATCTTAATGTCTTGCTATAATTATCGTAGTTTTATTTTGAACAGTTACATAATATTATGAGTATTTTTAAGAAAATAAAAGATTTATTGAAAACAGATTTACTGGCATGTATTATAACGGATAAGCCTGTTGATACAGAAGTGCCATGTACTGATGAACGTGGTAAAGATGTTGCAAAGATTTATTACAGCGGTGCCTGGAAAGAAGAAGGAGTCGCAAAGTGGGCTTTTTTTGAAGAAAAAGACAATACCTTATACAGCACTGTTAAATTAAACGAACATATTGCAAAAGAAAATTTAGAAGCATTATGTGACTCTTCAGGGCAGAATAAAACAGAGGAAAAGAAAGAAGTTACAGCAGAAAAGCCTGAGGAAATTATAATAAAAGAAGTTTCTTCGGAAGAGAAGCTTATAGAAGAAGTCGTTTCGATTACTGAAATGGGACGAACTCGAAGTAGATATCAGACAGAAGAGGAAGCTGTAACGGATGGTTTAATAGATCAGAGAGAAGTTACAGGTAATAAGAATAAGATAAAAGTTTTTTTTGCTGAAGATAACAGAAGTTTTCAGATAATTATCCGGAAGCTTCTGGAGAAAAGTGATGATATGGAGTTGCTGGACTGGGCTACAGATGGCAGAGATGCTGTCGAAAAAATAAAAAAACTGGATACAGTCCCTGATGTTATTTTAATGGATATTGCTATGCCAAGATTGGATGGTATATCTGCCATAAAAGAGATTTTAGCCTTTAATAATTCTTTT
>JBEHWP010001009.1:0-2245 GCA_040217665.1 Vulcanimicrobiota bacterium | reverse complement strand
AGCGGAAAGCCTTGCTACAGATGCATATCTTTTCTGTTCTGATGAAAGCTCTGTATCAAGAAGAAGGCCTAACATGCCCATAACACCGTTAAGAGGTGTTCTTATTTCATGGCTCATATTGGCAAGGAATTCGCTCTTTGCACGGGATGCCGCCTCTGCCTCTTCCCTGGCTTTAATCAGTTCTCCTTCCGCTTTTCTTTTAAGGAAAAGGTTCATGAAGGTTTCTGCAAGCATCCTGAGGAGTTTTATGTCATCATCAGACCAGATCCTTTCGCCGGTAGAAGAGGTGAAATTCATCTGCCCCATGAACGACCCGCCATGCATGAGAGGTAACATGACGACAGATTTCACATTCAGAACTTCTGCCATCTTTCTTTCTGTTTCCGCTTCAGGAGGCAGTTCTTCAAGGACATTTTTCATGTAAAGAAAACCCTGATTTTTTATAATATTGCCTGTATAACTGACAGAATCTGCAGGCATACCTTTCATGGTGTCTCCCTGTGTCTTGAGTCCTTCTCTTTCCCATTCGTAAGTAATGTCAAGATATTTTCCGTCTTCTGAGAAAAGATTTATCAAAACCCTGTCCTGTTCGGCAAATTCTCCTATCTTTTTGAGGGCCATGTTTATTTCCCTGTCCATGTCTTCAGATTTCAGGTTTATGAAACGGGAGGAAATGGATGTAACAAGGTGTTCTATACCCACTCTGTAAAGGATTCTTTCTTCCATGTCCTTTCTGTCGAGGACTCCTGCGAAGGTTTCTGTTATGAGTTTAAGGAGCATCAGTTCTTCTTTGCTGTATGATATTTTTTTACTGGAATTGACAAATGCCACATGGCCTGTGAGTTTATTTTTTATAGAGAGAGGGATTGAAAGGTGTGATAAAATCCCCAGAGCCTGCCATGCTTTTTTATCTGCTTCCGCTTCGGGAGGAAGGAGATCCATATCGGGTACATAAATGGTTTCGAATTTTTTGAGTTTTTCATAACTCCAGGTAAAACGGCTGATATCCGCCTCCATCATAAAATCGGCTTTTTCCTGCCAGTCAAAACCTTTTAAAGGTATGCTATAGTAATAGATTTTTTTAACTATTTTGCCGTCAGGATAGACATTAACGGTACAACCTTCAAGGCCGGCAAATTCGACTATTTCCTTTAAAGAAGCCTTTATATTACTTTCGATTTCTTCAAGGGGAAGGTTTATAAATCTCGCGGATATGGTGGCAGCAAGCTGTTCTATTTTTCCTCGTCTTTCAAGTTCTTCTTTTAATTTTCTGAGTTCTTCTATTTCTTTTTGCTGTTCTTCTATGATTAAAGTGGTGTCTGTCAATTGCTTACTCCTTCCTTCTTTTGTCTGAACCGGTATGGGCAGGATAAAGGATTAACAGGATTTTAGAAAGATTTCTCGTCTATCTCAGGTATTCCTGCTCTGTCTTTCCTCTCCATGCCTGCAAAAAGCATTTTCCTGGCAGATTCTATTTTTCCCTTTTCAATTTATTAATATATTTTACCACAGATAAGACCGGGAGAAAAGATAATGAAATTGCGTTTTTTTCTTGTTTGACAGAAAAATGTAAAAATTCACTATTCCTGGATATATTCTCTAAACACCGGGCTTAAATCAATCTCTAAATCAGGAAATGTACCTACTTTAATTTTATCTTCTACTGTATATATTTCAGGAAATTTATATTTATTATCTTCAAGCATATATACATGTATCATTTTATCATTTGGATAAACAATCCAATATTCTTTTACACCTTCCCGTTCATATAGCTTTAATTTATCTTTCAAATCCAGCTTGCCTGTCGATGGAGATAAGATTTCTATTACTAAATCAGGAGATCCTGCACAATGCTTATGGCTCTTAATTTTCTTATGGTCCCATACAATTATTATATCAGGCTGAACTACATCTTTAACATCTTTTATATCTTCATTTTGTTTAGGAAATACGACATCAACTGGAGACGTAAATATTCTACATGTCTTATCTTTTAAATAAATGCCAAATTGAAGATGTAATTCACTTAGTACAGCAACAGGTAAAAGAGTATCCATAAAAAGCTTGTGCCTGGCAGGCTCTGGAGAAGAAAAATAGGGATTTACTATGGAATCAAACATTAAATAAGGATTAATGTGTTATCTGTAAAACGGCTTATATAAGGGGCATGATTTTTCTTCGTAAGAGCCTGTCAGGCACAAGCTGATAAAATGGTTACTAACTTATCTGGAGCGGTACTTAG
>JBEHWP010001008.1:0-2248 GCA_040217665.1 Vulcanimicrobiota bacterium | reverse complement strand
AACCCCCTTTTTCTAAAAGTAATTCAACTACATCTCTACAGCCACACTGAGAAGCAAGATGGAGCGGTGTTCTGCCATCACTATCTGACTTATCTACATCTCCTCCCTCTGACATGAGTAATTCAACACAATCCCTTTTGCCATTCTGACAGGCGAAATAGAGAGGAGTCTTTCCATAATTATCAGATAAATTTACAGTTCCTCCCTTTGAAAGCAATACTTTCATTACTTCTTTACGGCCAGTCTGAGAAGCAATATGAAGTGGTGTTCTGCCATCACTATCTTTACTGTTTACAATAGCTTCTTTAGATAAAAGTAATTCTGCAACAGTTTTTGTTTTTGCCCAGTGGAGAGGTGTTTTACCTTCATTATCCTGAATATTCACATCTGCTCCTCCTGTTACAAGGGAAATCACCGCTTCTTCCCTGCCATTCTGTGCAGCAAAATGAAGAGGTGTACGGCCGTTATTATCCCTGTTATTTATACCGGAACCCTTTGAAACAAGTAATTCGATAATATCCTTATAGCCATTCTGAGCGGCAAAATGAAGGGGATTTTTTCCTTCAATGTCTCTGACACTGATATCAGTTCCTTTTGATAAGAGTAAAAGAGCAATTTCTGTAGCTTTTGTCCAGAATAAAGGAGTTCTTCCTTCATTATCTTTAAGATCAACTATGGCACCTTCAGCTATAAGCAGTATAACAACCCTGTCCCGTCCGTTTTGAACGGCCCTGTAAAGAGGCGTTCTGCCATTGTTATCTCTGGCGTTAATATCAGCACCTTTTGAAAGAAGGACATAAACTATATCTTTATAGCCATTCTGTGAAGTCCAGTGAAGGGGAGTCAGTCCGTCACTGTCTTTTATATCTATTTCTGCTTTATATAACAGAAGCAGTTGAGCAACTTCCTTTGATTTACACCAGTGCAGGGGACTTCTTCCTTCATTATCAAGTGAATTAATATCTGCTCCTTTAGATATAAGGAACTCTGCCACATCTTTTCTGCCATACTGGCATGCCAGGAATAGAGGGGTTTTCCCGTTAGTATCTATGGCCTTAACAGAAGAATCTTTTTTTATGAGCATTTCCGCTATTTCTTTTGTCTTTGCCATATGTAAAGCTATTTTCCCTTCATTATCTTTTATATTTACATCTGCACCTTTTGAAAGGAGTAATTCCACTATATCTTTCTTACCAGTAAGACACGACCAGTGAAGAGGCGTTCTTGTGTCTCTCGCGGAATTGATAATATAAGGTTTAGTTTCAAGTAATTTTCTGACTTCAGAAATATCATTTTTATCAATAGCATTAAATATTTCTTCGATAATAATATCAATTTCTGTTTCTGTGTCAGTGGTTTCTCCTACGGACATATTCACTGTAATAAGAAAAATTAAAAGAATAATGACTAAATTTTTATACACATAAAGCCCTCCTTACACAGCTCACTATTTTTCTTTCGGCATCAGGTTTATCTTCTCTCCTCCCTTTTCAAGCTTCTCAAAGTCAAAGCCCAGTTCTTTAACATGTTTTTTCACCTTTTCCGCTTCTTCCGTCCGTTCCTGGAATTTATAAATATTATAAAGAAGAAACCATGCAGAGACATTATTATTTTCTCTTGCCAGTACTTTTAATAAAATTTCTTCTGCTTCTTTGGGTTTTTCACTGTAAAAAAGAGCTTCACTGTAATCTATAAGATATATAGAGCTATCTCTCGTTAATTCTGCTGCTTTCTTAAAATACTGTAATCCGTCCTTTTTTCTGGATAATTTCCAGTAACATTTGGCCATTAAATTATATGCAAGAGGTGCATCAGGTTTTAATTCTATTGCTTTCTGAAAACACTTCATAGCTTCATCGATTTTATCTATCTGACTGAGGGTACCGCCAAGATCTATATAATATTCAGCTACATCAGGATTAATCTCTATAGCTTTTTTTATCTGTGTAACGGCTTCTTCAAATCTGTTCTGAGTATAATATAAATAACCGAGACTATCATAATCGACAGAAGATTTGGGGAATAATTTTAATATTTTCAGATATGTCTCTTCTGATTTCGGATAATCTTTGAGTTTTTCATAAATTATGGCTATGTTTCTGAGATAGGAAATTTCATTTTTCGACAGCTCGGAAGCCTTCAGATACTGTTCAAGAGCATATTTATTTTTACCCTGTTTTTCATAAATAAACCCCAGGTCATTATAATAATTCGGAGCATTGGGGTCTAATTTTATAGCTTTCTGATA
>JBEHWP010001007.1:0-2248 GCA_040217665.1 Vulcanimicrobiota bacterium | reverse complement strand
TATCCCTTCGTTTGAAGCAGTATGAGAGAGTAATGGATAAAGATTTTGCTCTCTCTGCTGCTGCTTCTCTTGTTAAGGGTAAATTGACCAATCTTCGTACAATGCTTATGAGGTTTAACCGTTCTTCAGATCTTGATATAGGCTATTCCGCTCTTCAGATAAGGAATTGTATTAAGAGCCTTGATACGGCAAAAACACTGGATTCTGTGAGAGGTTTTGAAGGTGCCGGTACGTCTGCATATTTTTCTGCTTTCCCTAAAATTTTAAAATATGACCTTGGATTTCGAAAAAGAGTCAAACGTCCTCCTACAGATCCTGTAAATGCTCTGTTAAGTTTTGGTTATGTAATGCTCTGTAATGATATAAATACTGCAGTTAACCTTGTAGGACTGGACCCTTATATGGGATTTTTACATGAACCTCAGGACAGGAAGACTTCTCTTGTGTTTGATCTCATGGAAGAATTCAGGCCTGTTATAGTTGATTCCATAGTCATTTCATCAATTAACAGGAAATATTTTGATTTTTCCGATTTTGAGCCTGACAGTGAGACAGGTGGTATAAATATTTCAAAAAGTTCTATAGCAAGATTTATATCATATTATCAGGAAAGGCTTTCTACAGTAATATTTCATAATCAGAGCAAGCACCATGTAACTTATAAAAAATGTTTTGAACTTCAGGCGAGATTAATGGCAAGATATATAAGGGGAGAAGCAGATAAATATATATCTGTAACACCGAAATAATGTAAAAAAGGGGGGAGATGTTTGTTTTACATAATTGCCTATGATACGCCGTCTGACAGCAGGAGAAGACGACTTGCCAAAGCTATTGAGGGCTATGCTACAAGGGTTCAAAAGAGTGTTTTTGAAACTAATATAAAGCTTGCTAAATTTAAAGAGATGATAGAAAAGGCCAGAGATTGTATAGATGAAAAAGAAGATAATCTTCGTATATATGAAATCCCGAGAGATTATCTTGGTAAGGTAAGAATTTACGGAAAACTTCCTCTGGTGAAAGAACAATCTTTTTATTATGTTTGACTGTCATGATATTCTATACATATTCGAGAGTAATATCAACTTTTGAGTAAGTCACAAACTTCATTATTCTCATATAAATTATTAAAATGAAAGGAAGATTTTTATGGAAATATGTTGTTTGGCAGGTATTATAATAGGCATAATTTTAGGTGTTATAAGTGGTATTGGTCAATTAACTAAACAAGCGGAAGACGATGAAATAAGACGTTTAACATTAAGGGGTTGTAAAAAAATAACCTTATCATATTTGCAATCGTGACGCGTAACGCGTGACGCGTGACGCGAGGATAAGAACCATAATTTGACAGAGTTATTTTCTTACAGTCCCTAAAACAATTACGTGAAAAGGAAAAGAGAGATTAAACTGAAATTATTGTTAGAGTGTATTATAATTGTGCAGGATTATTTCTTGTACATATAGAAATTACAAAATTATAGTATTATCTAAAAGTTAGATTTTTTGCTCGGAAAGGAGATTAGAACATGGCAGAACTTATAAATAAAAGAAATGTCTTATATTATATTTCTAAAAATTCTTTCCGAGCGAAAAATGAAGGTACAGGAAAATTGCATTATTTCGTTCCTTGCTCGGAACAAGTTGTTGTAATATTTTTTTGTATTTTTTTGTATTTTTTTTATGGTTTTGGGATAGGAAGTTTTTCCAAAAAACTATGTCACTCGGAAAGAACTTTTTTAATGGCACAATTATCTGGTTTTTGAAGAGTGGAGTTCTGGAGTATGACCTGATGAAAAAGGGATCGAAACACTGGTGATGATATGGATAGCGTTGTTTCTAGTTCCGTTCTGGAGTATGACCTGATGAAAAAGGGATCGAAACGAACTTGAAAATAACGCTAAAATTCAGATTTCAAGGGGTTCTGGAGTATGACCTGATGAAAAAGGGATCGAAACGCTTCCGTTCCCTCCATTTGCTTTTTCTTTTAAAGTTCTGGAGTATGACCTGATGAAAAAGGGATCGAAACTATAAGGACTTAGCACTTCCCCTGTGATCTTATTTGTGTTCTGGAGTATGACCTGATGAAAAAGGGATCGAAACATATTTGCCTGTACTTTCTTCATGAAGCATGATTTGCGTTCTGGAGTATGACCTGATGAAAAAGGGATCGAAACTTCCTCTTCATCTGATAGAACAACATTATTCTTTCTGTGTTCTGGAGTATGACCTGATGAAAAAGGGATCG
>JBEHWP010001006.1:0-2249 GCA_040217665.1 Vulcanimicrobiota bacterium | reverse complement strand
ATAAAAGTACTATTAAAGATTTAATAGAATTTTTATTTGATGACAGTAAAATTATTCAGAGAACTGCAGAAAGAGCTCTTGATAATATAAGATGTGATGATAAATATGATTATCTTCTTGATTTGATTTCTTCACCTGATAATTATGTTCGTACCTATGCCATCAAATCTCTCGGCAGGGGAGAACAGGCAAATTCAGTAATTCCACTGCTGAAGATATTAGATGATAAAGATCCTGATATAAGGGTTCAGATAATAGACAGTCTCCGTCTTATAGGAGATAAAAGATCAGAAGAACGTGTTATAAAGTGTCTGAAAGACTGTGAAGCAAAAGTCAGATATGCCGCCGCTTTTTACTGTGGAAGCAGAAAGGTGAAAAAAGCCTGTTCTGAACTGCTTAAATTACTTGATGACCTTGAGCCTTCTGTTCGTGTTACCTCCGTATGGGCTATAGGTCAGCTTAAATGCAGGAAATCTGTTTTTGTAATGAAAAATTTTTTAAAGAAAGAAAAAGATAGAAATGTGAGAAATGAAATGCTCAGGGTTATGAGAGATTCCGGTATGGCAGATTTACTCTCAGAGCAGACACTTATGTTATCTGATACAGAGGATGTTACAAAACCTGTATTGAGATGGACTCTGGCAAAATTTTCAAAGGAAAGGAATTTTGAAAAAGCAGACATATGTCTTTTTGTGGAAGGCAGTTATCCCTATGTAAGAGGAGGAGTATCTTCATGGGTACAGGAACAGATTAAATATTTTAAGGATCTGACTTTTTCCATAGTTCATATGGTGGCATCCAGTTCGGAAATCAAAGAATTTAAATATGATCTTCCGAAGAATATTTTATATTATAAAGATATATATCTATATGATTTACCTGATATAAAGAGAAAGGGAAAAAGTAGAAAAACTGCACAGATAATGGATCTTCTCTTTGATTTTATTACATCTTCAGGCAGAGCGGATAAAAATAAATTTAAACACCTCTGTGAGGAAATGGGTGTAATGAAGGATTTTCAGTTAGATACAGGCGATCTTTTTTTCTCACCTCAGGCATGGAATTTTATAAAAAAACTTTATAAACACAGTCTTTCAGATGTGCCTTTTCTTGAATATATCTGGTCATACAGATCTCTTGTATTACCAGTTTATAATATTTTGAGAGCCACATATCCTCCTGCTTCCCTCTTTTATACAGTACTTACAGGATATGCAGGACTCGGTGCAGTCATTTCAGGTGTATATTATAACAGGCCTGTCATGGTAACAGAACATGGTATTTACCACAGGGAGAGAATGATAGAAATCAATCAGGCCAACTGGATATATGAGATGAAACAGGATGGATATATGGCAAGAGAGACATTTACAGGTTTAAAAAAAGTCTGGATAAATCTCTATCTTATTCTCAGTTCTCTTGTATATAATTACTCTGACAAGATAAGTACCCTCTTTTCTGATAATGCCAGACTGGAAATAGAAGCAGGAGCAGACCCTGATAAGATTGTCATTATACCCAATGGTATTGATATTGCTGGATTTGCCTCTGTCAGACCAAAGGATCTGAATAAAGATATTCTTACTGTAACACTTGTGGGAAGGGTTGTGCCTATAAAAGATATAAAAACTTATATACTTGCTGCAAGGCTGGTCTGTGATGAAATGGGAAAAAAAGTAAAATTTCTGGTTATGGGGCCTTTTGATGAGGATAAAGAATATACAGATGAATGTCTTACTCTTATAAATCTTCTGGGACTTGACGGGGTTGTAGAATTCACAGGTAATGTAGACTTAAAAAAAGCCTTTAATGATGTAGACCTTGTAGTTCTTACAAGTATAAGTGAAGGTCAGCCTCTTTCCCTGATGGAATCTATGAGTGCCGGTATTCCCTGTGTGGCTACAAATGTAGGAGCCTGTAAGGAACTTTTATATGGTAAAGACAGTGAAGATGAGATGCTTGGAAAATGCGGAATTATAACTAATGTCCATGCTCCCACTGAAACAGCTCAGGCAATAATGACCATATTGAGGGATGGCTCTTTATATAAAAGAATGGCTCTTACAGGTAAAACAAGAATGGAAAAATATTATCAGAAACATGATATTTTAGAGAGATATGGTGTTGAGTTTAAGAAATTGTTGAAAGGTGAAAAGTGAAAAATGAGTAGGGGCGTTTAATTAAACGCCCTTACTCGGATGTTTCTCCAATTACGCATCACGCATCACGCATCACGCGTTACGCGTTAC
>JBEHWP010001005.1:0-2257 GCA_040217665.1 Vulcanimicrobiota bacterium | reverse complement strand
TGTGCCCCGGAGAATGCATCCAGTCAGAAAGAAGAGCCTGTGCAAAGGAATTATATGTATGAGGAGGTATTACCTGTTTTGTTGATGCATCTACAAAAACATTACTGCCCTTTGATGGCGGTATAAAGCTATTTCCCGCCTGATAGGCAATACCGAAAACATCTGCAATATTTTCCGCCCTCATACCTCCTGTTACATAACATAAAGCCATTCTGTCAAAGGGTGTTTTCTTTGCAGGATCGCAGGGATTTTCATGAGCAAAAAAATTATTTGTCACCATATCATAGGCATGCATCTGTGCCGCATATTTAAGATACTGGGAATATTCAAAAGGTTTTAAACTAAGGGGATTGCCTCCGGATGCGGGAGAAGTGGTTGTAGCATTTACCCTTTCTTTATTTGTGGCATAAAATATGGAGGCACAGAGAAGTTCATAATCTATGTTTTTAAAATCTATTGCCTGATTGGCAGAATTGTAAGCTTGAAAAGTGGAGTGATTATATTTGTTATACATGGAATCGTTCCAGTTACTCTGAGGAGCTCCTTCAATATGTATAGAACCTGAAACTATCAGGAATAACACGATTGATAAAGAAATAATTGTTAAAAAATAATAGTTTTTCATTTTAATCCATCCTTTCTGAACGATCTGGCCGGTTTCCCTTCTCCGGAAGTTTCTGTCGAAGACACAGTAACCCTTAATCGTAGGTCCAGGTCCAGGTAAAAGAGTATCCGAAAAAATGTGTATACATAAGGTTGTCGTTCCTGTCACGCATTACGCGTCACGATAAATTAAAATTTCCGTTGCTAATTTACCTGTTGCGGTACTAAGATACGCCGCGACCGTTGACATAATCTATAAGTTCCATTAAAGACATACGGGCAAGTCCCATCTTTTCCATTGTACGACCTGATATCCAGTAATCTTCGCCGTTTCCCATAGAAGCTATATTTACAATTGCCTCCATGCCGGGTGTAGGGATGGCGAGCATTTTCCCGAGTGATGCCAGGGTAACAAGACCATAGGGAATATCTTCCGTAATATAGCGATGCTTCAGATTCTCCGGTGCCATCTGCACATTATGAGCACTGATTTGATACATCGTGTCATAAACATTTTCCGCTTTTACTTTATACATTATTTGCATGGTTTCAATAAAAGAATAGGTCTCATAACACAGGGCACGGGCAATTGCCATTCTTTCTTTATCAACTGCATCCATAATACGGGCAACAGAAGGAGTAATATCATAATGGGAGTTACGATATGGCCCTATTTGTTCAATGCGGCTCATATTCATGAGAGTAGAAATAGGATGAATAATGAGTCCCGGCGCATCTACACTGGTCTGAAGGACATTATAGGCAGGACAGAATTGAGGATAAAGGTCAGTCAATGTCCAGAGCGCCTGTCCTGTAAGGCTGGAAGGGAGGGTTGAAAAAGGAAGTTCTGTTTTTACTGCCTTTATATTTACATGGCCGAGGCCTTTCGTTTTTGCCGCATATATAAGGGAACTTGTTTCCCCTATAATAAAATCTTCTCTCCGTCCTGCATCTTTGAGTAATTTAGCAAAGGCAAGAGTTCCGAATTTTCCCGGATTAAAAACTACAATCTGGCCTTTTTCTCCGTGTTCAATCAAAAGGTTCATATATACTTCCTGGGCAAAAGCAGGAACAACAATTAAAATTACCTGTGCTCCTTTTATTGCTGCTCTTACATCTGTTGTAATCATTTCAGGTTTTGCAAACCCCGGCTTTGCACCGGAAGACGAAACACCTTCAAGAATAATTCCTCCGAAGGCATTTAGTAATTTGATATTGGTGGCATGTTCCGGAACTGCAGCCAGGCGTAATTCATGTCCTCCCAGAGTAAGATCTGCTGTTATAGCCTGACCTCCATGACCTGCCCCGAGTACGGCAACTTTCATTTATATCACCTCATAATTTTGATACTATACTTTTGCATTTTTTATAATTTCCTTGTTTTTTACTGGCTTTATAGTTAAATAGGTAAAGTATAATTCTATATAAAAAACTGATTTTTCTTCTCCAGATAAGTTCATACCCATTTCTAAAACCTGTCCCTGTCCGGACTCTTCCGGAAAAGATATGATCATATTGCGTGGCAAACTGGTTTTGCAGACTGTTAATATTTTGCGTCTATATAATTTATAACTCTCTTTTAATACGGCATATCTTTTCCTCCAGAGCCCGGACAGGGACAGGAGCGTGTTCCATATTTTTTGAGTACCAATTT
>JBEHWP010001004.1:0-2261 GCA_040217665.1 Vulcanimicrobiota bacterium | reverse complement strand
TTATTATTTTAATTTTATTTGTTCTTATTTTTCTTTTCTCTGTTATTATATAATGGTATATTTATCTTTCTTTAGTTTTAACTTACTTTCTGTTGTCTGTAAATGGATGCGCAGGATAAAGGATTAACAGGATTTCTCGTCTATCTCAAGTATTCTTGCTCTGTCTTTCCTCTCCATGCCTGCAAAAAGCATTTTCCTGGCAGACTATATTCATTACTGACTTGAGCATTAATATTTAATAAAATCTCTTTCTCTTCACTCTTCACCCTTCACTCTTCACAATTTTAAATATTAATTATTTATGCTCAGTTCAGTAATATATTTTACCACAGATAAGACCGGGAAAAAAGATAACGAGATTGCGTTTTTTTCTTGTTTGACAGAAAGATGTAATAAGAATATAATAATTAACAGGTAAGATAGATTAAAGAAGGAGATAGTTATGGAAGAAATATTAAATCAGATATTATCAGAAATAAAAAAGATAAATGAAAAACTCGGCAATGTGGAAGAAAAACTCGGCAATGTGGAAGAAAGACTCGGCAATGTGGAAGAAAAACTCGGCAATGTGGAAGAAAGACTCGGCAATGTGGAAGAAAGACTCGGCAATGTGGAAGAAAATATGAAAGAAAGATTTAATGAACTGGATAACAGAACCTTAATACTACAGTCAGAGATAAAAGTAATCAACAGAAAATTAGACAGACAGTCTGCAAAACTGGATATTATTTCCAGTATACTTAAAGAACATGAAATACGAATTGAAGATCTGGAATGTCAAAAAGTCTGAAAACCTGTTTACCATACAAAATTTTCATAGACCATCACAAACTTCTTAACCCTTCCTGCAGTTCCGCAAATCTATCCTTCATATCTTCTGTCTGAACTCGGATAAATCGGATTTATCGGATAGCTCTGATGAAGATAAACCATATATTGAGAAGTAATTGACTATTTCACTGTCAATGACCCGGCCCACAGAGAGACGAAGTTTTCTGGCACGGTTCTATAAAGACTATAAAAAGAGAAGCAGAAATTATGGAAAAGAAATATGAAGTTTTATTAAAAAAAGTCCGGGAAATAAACAGTAACATAAAAAGACAACTCTTTTTTCTGGCCATCATGACAGATGCTCTGGAAGGAATAAAACCTGTCATTGTAGGCGGCGTGGCTCTTGAATTCTACTCTACAGGCGGCTACAGTACAGGAGATATAGATATAATTTATCCTGATGTAAAAGTAATAGGAGAAAAACTTCAGGAATGGGGATTTCAAAAAAAAGGAAGGCACTGGATAAATGAAGAGCTTGATATATTTATCGAAATTCCAGGATCATACCTGTCAGAAGATGAAAAAAAACGAATTACCCTTGTAGAAATAGAAAATCTCAGTGTTTATCTGATAGGAGTAGAAGATCTGATTATAGACAGATTGAATGCTTTTGTCCACTGGCAATCAACTGATGATGGATACTGGGCAAAGGAGTTACTTTTTATATATAAGGAAAAACTGGATATGGAATATCTAAAAAAAAGATGCTCTGAAGAACAGACATCTGAAGAACTTGAAAAACTTCTCAGGGAAGTGAAGGAAATTGAGAAAAATTAATTTCGATGAATTTATAAAAGAAAAGAAAAAAAATTATTTCTCTCTCAGAGCAAGACTCGGCAGAAAAAGGATGGCAGTAAGAAGGCAAAGAGACCCGGAGGAAAGAGACCTTCTGATGATAATGGACAGAAACCGCCTCAATAAATGGATAGAACAAGGAGAAATTCAGATGATTTCTATCAGGCATTTCTCTGTAAAACTATAAAAACCGTGAAACAGCAACAGGTAAAATTCATGGCGGTGAAGACTGAATTTCTATTATTTTCTCCACATGAGATTAATTCTTAACAAAGATCCATCTATGCTTCAACTCAACTCCGCAGAAAACAAGGATTATTTTAATCAGCTTCTTATCAACTGTAAACCTGTTTTTACAAATGACTCGTAATAAGGTATATATTTTTCTCCAGAACCTGGCAGTGGACATGATATAAATATTACTTTTCGGATAGGCTCTAATTACCGCTCCAGATAAGTTCATACCCATTTATAAAACCTGTCCCTGTCCGGACTCTTCCGGAAAAGATATGATCCTGTTGTGTGGCAAACTGGTTTTGCAGACTGTTAATATTTTGCGTCTATATAATTTATAACTCTCTTTTAATACGGCATATCTTTTCCTCCAGAGCCCGGCCAGGGACAGGAGCGTGTTC
>JBEHWP010001003.1:0-2261 GCA_040217665.1 Vulcanimicrobiota bacterium | reverse complement strand
CTGTTATTATAAAATATAAAGAGAGAAAATTTAAGAGGAGGGTATTTTTATGCAAAGATTTGGCAGAGAAAAAGAATTAAATCATGGGAATTCTTCTGTTGAAAAAGACAGAAAATACCTTGATACCACCCCCCTGAGATGCCCCATGGTGAAAAGTGAAGACTGCTTTATGACTGTTATAGATGCAAGTAAAGACGCAATTATAGCAATAGACGAACATGGATTAATCAATATATTTAATATGGCGGCGGAAAAAATGTTCGGTCATAAAAAAGAGGATTTAATAGGGAAGTCTCTTGATATTATCATACCGGAAGATTACAGGGAAACTCACAGAGAACATGTAAAAAGCTATCTGGCTACAGGGAAACCGGATGGAGCAATAGGAAAAACAGTAACACTTACAGCATTGCGGAGTGATAATACACGGTTTCCTGTAGAATTATCCCTTTCTTCAGGCCATCATAAAACCGGTATTTTTATCCTTGCAATACTCAGGGATATTACTGAAAGAAAACATGTGGAAGAAGAATTAAAAAAATATCGGGACCATCTTGAAGAACTTGTGAAACATCGCACAGATGAGCTTAAAAAGGCGAATGAGAAACTTCAAAAAGAAGTTTCGGAACGAAAACAGGCCCAGGAAGATCTCTGTTACAGACTGTTAATGGAACAGCTTGTTACTGCTATATCCACCCATTTTATAAACCTTACTCCGTCACAGATTGACAGGGAAATATACTGGGCTTTAAAAGCCCTGGGAGAGTTTGTTCGTGTTGACCGTTGTTTTGTAGATCTATATTCAGATGATTTAACAGGCATTGCTCAGACCTATGAATGGTGCAATGAAGGTGTTCAGCCAAGAAGTGACAGGCTCAAAGAAATGTCTTTTGAATCCTTTTCATGTTCTATGGAACAAAAACAATTATTTGATTATATACATATTCCCGGTGAGAATGAATTCCCGTCAGAGAAGAAAATAAAAAAAGAAGTCTGGATAGCCTGTGATATGAAATCACTTTTTGCCATACCTCTTGTAATGAAGAAAAGCCTTATAGGACTCTTCGGTTTTTCTTCGGACAGAGGTGAAAAATTATGGAAAGAAGAAGATATAAAATTACTTAAAATGGTTGGAGAATTTTTTGTAAATCTTTTTGATCGTAAAAAAAATGATGAAGAACTCTGGAAATCCCGGAATATGCTTCAGGTTGTGCTGGATTCCATCCCTGCCAGAGTATTCTGGAAAAATAGCACATCTGTTTATCTTGGATGTAACAGTCTGTTTGCTTCAGATAGAGGTCTGAAGTCTCCTGAGGAAATAACGGGAAAAACTGATTATGAACTGGCAGGTGAAAAAGATAAAGCAGATTTATCCCGTAAGTCTGATAAAAGGGTTATGAAAACAGATACTCCTGAATACCATATGATTGAAAATCAGATACAATCAGACGGTAAACAGGCATGGATTGATACAAATAAAATGCCACTCCATGACACAAAAGGCAATGTAATAGGTATTATCGGTACCTATGAAGATATTACAGAACAGAAAAAGTCAGAACAGCAATTACGGGAAGCAAGAGAATATGCTGAAAGTATTATTCATACCATGCGTGATTGCCTGGTAGTAATAAATTCTGATATGAAAATAGTTTCAGCCAATCAGTCTTTTTACCGGACTTTTAATGTAAGCCCTTCTGAAGCAGAAGGGCAGATTTTTTATGACCTGAACGGAGGACAGTGGAATATACCGGAACTCAAGAATTTATTTGATAATATATTACCGGAGGAACATATTGTTGAAAA
Organism: Vulcanimicrobiota bacterium; assembly: GCA_040217665.1. Taxonomy (GTDB): domain Bacteria; phylum Vulcanimicrobiota; class SpSt-956; order SpSt-956; family JAKJGF01; genus CALARM01. Next base: position 455 of record JBEHWP010001003.1, on the reverse strand, counting down.
TGTTGAAGTAAATCAGAATTTCCATTCTCTCGGACAGAGAACAATGGTTGTGAATGCAAAAAAAATATACAGAGAAACTATGGATACACATTTAATCCTCCTTTCAATAGAAGATATTACAGAAATAAAAAAAATAACAGAAGAAAAAAACAGACTCATAAATCATCTTCAGCAATCTCTCGAACATATCAATACACTGAAGGGTTTAATTCCCATATGTTCATCCTGTAAAAAAATACGTGATGATACGGGTTACTGGCATCAGGTAGAAGCTTATATTGAAGAACATTCCAATGCAGAATTCAGTCACGGTATATGTCCTGACTGTCTTGTAAACTTTTATCCTGAATATTACAGGCAGAAAATTTTAGATAAAAAAAATAGGTTAAATGTTTATTGAGTGAAAAGTGAAAAGATATTGAGAGTAACCATTCACTTTTCACTGTTCACTTTTT
>JBEHWP010001002.1:0-2271 GCA_040217665.1 Vulcanimicrobiota bacterium | reverse complement strand
AAGCCCGTATCGCCATATACACCGCTGCCTGATGCATATAAAAGATTTTTAATATTATTAATTCTCATAGCTTCCAGTATGTTATTGGTAAGATATGTCCCTTCCCAGAAGTCTATATCCGGTTGATTAATAGCTTTGGATATATCAGGGTTAGATGCAAAATGATAGACAATATCTACATTTTTCATAGAATCTACTACTGATTTTAATTCTTTTATATCTCCTTTAATTATCTTGAGATTGTTATATTTTTTTATGTTATCAATATGCCACATGTTACCAGAGGAAAAATTATCATATATAATAACAGAAGCATCTTTTTCTTCTTTAATAACCTTATTTACGAGATGGCTTCCTATAAATCCTGCTCCACCTGCAATAAAGTAAGTTTTTTTCATTACTTAATCTCCTTTCCTAATTAAAATTTCTTCTATATTTAAAGGAATTGTTGATATGATTGTTATGGAATCTACTGGCTCACTCATCCATAACCATTGAGAACTTATTCTTATTAAATAATTTTCCACTTTATTTGATGGAATTACCTCAAAAGTAATTAAATTGTTTATTTCTCTACCATATGATAGAGTTATATTACCACCCATATCAGACTTTAATTTGATATGTAGATAATTACCTGATGATTTATCGAAATTCGAGTTGAATTTTAATTTGACTGTATTATTGGGAGATATATTTATACCTTTACTAAGAATTTCTTCCACTACAATCGTATTGGTAGAAGCTTGTTTAGTATCATAAGTTCCCCATATATAAGGTAATTTTAACAAATTACAATCCTGTTGAATAGTATTTAATAGAACTAGATTATAATTTCTTTTTATAAGCTCTATTTCTTGTATTTCAAAAAAAGAATTTTCTGGTGGGTCAAGTCGAATATCTGTTAATAAATTTTTAGATTTATCAGTTACTTTAATTGGCGTTATTAATTCTGTGAATTTATGTGAAACATCAGTTGTAACTGGCAGACTGTTGTTTGATTGATTTGAGTAGTTATTAAAAATATATCTAATAGTTAAATTTCCAGATACAGATGTTCTATATTTAAATTTTATATACCAACAAGAGTTGTTATCTATAGGTTTTATATTAGCAAGATCGAGGAAATTAAACATATAAGGATTGTATTTTTTGCACTTAAATGATATTGTATTCTGTTCTTTTTTTAATTTAATTATATTATTGCTTTCAATTTCTTTTTCATCTTTGTAGGTTAAATGAATAATAGATTTATCCATTTGTGTAAGCACACTCCTATCAAAATTATTTGCTACCCAGATTTGATAGGTATTTATAGTTCCTAAAGGTTTATAGTGTTTGTATATGAACTCAGCAATACGATAACTTCTGACCTCATTGGGAATTCCATCTATTACACTACCCCACCAGGCAGTATCTTTAAAAATGATAAAAGGTATTTTATTATTTTCATAGAGGTTATTTAGCTTTTTTATATAATAATTTTGTGTGGGATCTGATGCATAAAACATTGTTGGAAGAAAGAAACATTCAGGTACTTCTTTTTCAGTAAAAGCATATAGAAATGGAGCTGTTATAAATTCATAAAAGGTTTGATTTACCTTTAAATTTTGAGTTAAAAAGGATGTTAAATCTTTATATTGAGAAACATCTGTAATTATTACTCGGCTTTCTTTATTTTTCCAATATTTGAATTCAAACAATGTATTTTCATTTATAAGAGTAGTATAGTTAGGAAATATCATAATATAAATAAAAAATAAATTTAAAAAAATTACTTGAGAATAGATACTATATTTTTGCTTTAGTATTAGTAGAGGTATACAGAAGAGGGAGAAAATAAAGAAAAATATAGAAAAACCTTCTACAAGAGAATGTCTTGCTAATGTTCTAGAAGAAAATATTAATGAAAGACATGCTAGAAAAATTAAAAGATAAGTTTTTAATTCTAATGGTTTTCTCTTAAGTATGTTTATACTAAAAAAAATTATATAAAAAAGAGAAATTAATGGGAAAATTATATATTGTAATATAGCTATAGGTGAATATTCCTTGATAATAGATGGATATCCTCCTATGAGAGGATCAGATTTCATAAATTGAATAATTAATAGCAGTGTTTCTAAAATTGATTTATTTTTGATTAGTAATAGTAAAATATAAATTAATATTGCCAACACCATTACTAAAATAAATGATAAGATAGTATTTCGGAATGTCGATTTTTTATAATTAATCCAATTATATCCAATTAAAATAAATATGGCTGAA
>JBEHWP010001001.1:0-2273 GCA_040217665.1 Vulcanimicrobiota bacterium | reverse complement strand
CATAGAAAGGACTCCCCATTCATCTCCACCTAAGCTGTGGACGCTATAGGTGGAGAATTCTGGGGTCGTTAAGTTAAATAAAGATAACAGGGAAATATATGATTTATATCATATTGATGTAATATCCGGAGAACTGACTTTACTGCAAAAAAATCCCGGTAATATAACTGACTGGGTTATAGATAATAAACTTGAACTTAAAGCAATAGTTACGACTGAAGATGATGGCAGTGAGAGGTTAATGGTAAGAGATGACACAGATAAAGTCTGGAAGGTTCTGGATGTCTGGAATGCTGATGATAAGCCGCTGAGCCTGCCTGTCTGTTTTACAGGTGATAATATTTATTTTATCGGTTATGAGGGCTCCAATACAAGCGGATTAATCAAATTAAATATAAAAACAGGAGAGAGAAAACTGCTTGCCTGCCATGAGGCATATGATATTTATACATGGATGATAAATAAACATGTAAATCCTTTCGGAGTCTATACTGTTTTAATAAATCCATGCAACTATGAAATACAGGCAATATGTTTCAATAAATTCAGGAGAGAATGGATTGTTTTAGATGAAACAATAAAGGAAGATTTTGAAGCTATAAAAAGAATTGACAGAGGAGATTTTGCCGTTGTTAACTGTGATGATACTTTTAATGTATGGCTTGTGTGTTTTGAGCGAGATAACGGGCCTGTTGCTTACTATGTTTTTAACAGAGAGTCAAAGAAGGAAATATTTCTGTTTTATAATCAGTCCTCCCTGAATAATTACTCTCTTTCCTCTATGGAAGAAATAAGGTTTACGTCCAGTGATGGTCTGGACATTCAGGGATACATTACTTATCCCAAGGGTACAAAGAGAACCGGATTACCTATGGTACTTTATGTCCATAAAGGTCCCTGGGCCCGTGATACATGGGGATATAATCCTACAGTACAGTGGCTGGCAAACAGGGGATATGTATGTCTTCAGATTAATTACCGTGGCTCACTCGGATATGGCAGAGATTTTCTCAATGCAGGAAATAAAGAATGGGGAGGAAAGATGCAGGATGATCTGTTAGATGCTGTTAACTGGGCTATAGGAGAATCCATTGCAGATCCGCAGAGAATTGCAATTTACGGTACCGGTTACGGCGGATATGCATCTTTACTGGGAGCTACTTCTTCATCTTTTTTCTGCTGTTCCGTTGCAATAGAATGTCCGGCCAATCTTATAACTTTTCTTCAATCATTTCCGCCATCTGTCTGGAAAATTTATCAGAAGAGATTAATGGACAGGATTGGAGAACCTTCTATGGAAAAAGAGCTATTAATATCACGTTCTCCTTTTTATAATGTAGATAATATTAAAATTCCTCTGTTAATAGCTCATGGTCTTAAAGATGAAATAATCAGTTCGACGGAAACCTATCAAATAGTGAGAGCTATAAAAAGTATTGGCCTCGATGTAGAATATGTTGTTTTCCCTGATGAAGGACATAATATTAAGAATCCCAGGAATTTGCTCAAGTTTTATGGTATGGCAGAAAAATTCCTTTCCAGATATCTTGGAGGCAGATATGAACCAGGGGACATATATCAGAAGAATCTATATATCGGTGATAAACATTTTAATGACAAACAACTCATAGATAAAATTTTAAAAGAAGGAGACAGAGATGCCTTTGAACTGCTTGTGCGTTTTTATGAAAAACCACTGTTAAAATATTTGATAAATACCACAAGAAATGTTGAATTAAGCAGAGAACTTCTTCATGATATTTTTTACAGAGTCTGGTTATATCTCGGATCTTATTCTTTTGACAGGCCTTTTGCTTCCTGGCTCTTTAAAATTGCTTTCAATGTAGTAAAAAAGCACAGGATAAAAGAATATATGTTAATAAAAGAGGTAAGCCTGAATAACCCGGATATAATTGGCAGTCGGGATACAGGAAGTATAGAAAACAAAATGCTTCTTGATTTTATAGTGAACTCTCTTAAAGAACCTTATAAAACCGCTTTTACTCTCCGTTTTGTCCATGAACTGGATTATAGAGAAATGGCTTCTCTTATGGGTACCAGCCATCAGCAGATAAAAAATTATTTGTACAGGGTGAAAAAAAATATTCATAAATTATGGTTGAAATATAATACTTAGTACCGCTCCAGATAAGTTCATACCCATTTCTAAAACCTGTCCCTGTCCGGACTCTTCCGGAAAAGATATGATCCTATTGCGTGGCAAACTGGTTTTGCAGACTGTTAATATTTTGCGTCTATATAATTTATAACTC
>JBEHWP010001000.1:0-2274 GCA_040217665.1 Vulcanimicrobiota bacterium | reverse complement strand
CTTCCCTTTAAATATTCTGACGACTCTTTAATATCTTTTCCTGTATAAACAGCATACATATAAATTACTTCTTTTCTAAAATTAAAATTGATTGTTTCATATTTTCCATTCTATACTGTAAGTTTCTGTAAGATGTCTCTTAATCTGAAAGAATAAATTTTATTTAAATTGAGACTTATCTGAGGATAGCTTCTCAGCATGCCAAGGAAATCCTCCCTGTATATAGATAATAATTCAGCACTCTGAGAGATTATCTTTGCACCGGTTGCTCTGGTACCTTCGTCTACAACACCCATATCGCCGGAAATATCTCCTTCTTTAATATGAAGGACTATTACAGATTTTTCCGGGGAAGAAGCCATTGTTTTATAAAGGGCGATTTCTCCTGATGCAACGATATAGACTCTTTCTGCTTCCGTTCCTTCTCTGTATAGAATTTCATCTTCGCTGTGAGTACTTACATGAAGTAAAGGAACTATTTCTTCCATGTCTGATGATGATAGACCTGAAAAGATAGGAATAGAGGCAAGAAGTTCAATGTCCAGTTTGTAAGTCTCTCTGTCAGGAATAAATGTTTCTTCTCTTTCTTCCGGAACAGAAATATCGGTAAATTTTTGCTGTATCGGTTCTTCCTGTATCTGTTGGGCCGGTTCTGTATAAATTTCTTTTCTGGCTGTACTTTCCGGTTCAGTATCACCACCGGTAGTTTCCTGTCTTTTTATCTGTCCTTCTTTTTCATAATAGGATTTTATATCTTCTATGATTTCTTTTGGTGTTTTTCCGAGAAGGTTTCTTACAAAAGCAGATTTTTCTCCTCCCGACGTTATAAGTTGAGTAGCAGAATTAAAAAAAGATTTATGCCTTTTTTCTAAATATTCCTCAAAATGTTTCAATCCTGTTTCAAATTCTTTTACTGATTTTAAAAATAAATTTTTTACCTGAAGTTCTCTTTCCCACGACAGTCCTTTAGATTTGAAGCCGAAATTATCAAATCCTTTCCCGAATTTATCCAGTTTTTCTTTTTCCGATTGTAAAATAAAGCGAAAATCTTCTTCTGAAATAAGATCTACCAGGAATTCCTGACATTTTTTATTCACATATCTATAATCCATAGCAGCCCGTGAAACAGGAACTTTATATTTTTCCCCTTCTGTTTCCTCTGTGGTTTCCTCTGAAATTTCTTCGTCTTCTTCTTTGTCCGAAGATGATATGTTTTTTGAGAATTTTTCCAGAAATTTCCTGGGATCTCTGTGGGATTTATATTCTTTATATACACCCATATATTTTCTGCCTTTCAGGGATTATAGTTTAAGGTTTATAATAGTTTAGCCATAGAAAATAGTTTTTAACCTTAAACCTTCAAGTCTAAACCATATAAAAATTCCTTATAAAAATAAAAAAACCTTTCGGTTTTTTTATAAATTATTTAGATTAACTTTCTTTAAATAAATTATCCTGAAAGATTGATTTTACGCCATTAAAAATGAAAATCCCTCTACCTTTAAATTAAACAGCTTTATTTACACTGAATAGTGCAAATATATATTATTAAACGATATTATTAACGTAATTAACCTTTAAAACAGAGACGATATGCGCCAAATGGAAGTATCTGGACATGAATATTTGATTTTACTTCCAGATTATCTATCCTGTTGGTATATTCCATATTTTCCAGGTCAACAGGGCTGGTTCTTCTCATTTCCATCAACAGTAACTGTGCTTCTACACTCAGGGTAACCCGATCTTTTAACCATACAGATTTTTCCTGGCCATGAAGTCCCTGTGCCTGTCCCTTACGTGAGATTTCTGTCATTTTTTTGCCATGAACTGTATCTACCCTTGTGCCAAGAGTAATACCCGGTTTTTTTCTTCTTGCTGATACAGCATTAATGGCAGCCAATCCATCATCATTCTGTCTTCTCTGGGCCATATCTCTCCCCCCTGACTTAATTTTTTCAAAATTATCTGGTTTAATTATATCATATTTAATAGAAAATTTGTTAACATAGTGTTAAATTTTTGTAACATTGTTTGGAAAATTTATTATAAATGTGATGAATTATAAAGGTGTCTATAGTATAATATATTCGTGATGGGTAAAGCGTGACGGGAGGAAGAATTTATACTAATTACCGTTCCAGATAAGTTCATACCCATTTATAAAACCTGTCCCTGTCCGGACTCTTCCGGAAAAGATATGATCCTGTTGTGTGGCAAACTGGTTTTGCAGACTGTTAATATTTTGCGTCTATATAATTTACAACTCTCTTT
>JBEHWP010000999.1:0-2275 GCA_040217665.1 Vulcanimicrobiota bacterium | reverse complement strand
CAGTAGATTTGAAAGAGACATCATTTGTATTCTTCCCGGCTTTCTCAAATTGCGTCTTTAATAAAGCTTCCAACTCTTCACTGGTAAAACTTTTATTCTGTAACAGGCTATCTAAAGAATCTTTTAAAAAAGAAAATTCACCCACACAGGCATGATTTTCTAAATATTCTATATTACCGGTATTAAATTCATATGTCTTATGATAGAAATTTTTCTTTACTTCATAAGTGATTTCATCAAAACTTTTCTCCGGTCCCTGAGCTATTTTAGATACATCATCATCTGTTTCCCGGCTCCTATAATCATTTATATCCTTTTGACGAATTTCATCTATATTATCTTTGGAAGGTTTTTTTACCTCTGCTCCTTCATCCCCTGCTTTAGTTCCCTTTACTTCATCCACTGTCTCTTTCTTGCCATCCATTTCCTTTACAGAAGTTTCTTCCGTAACAGGTTTCTCAGCAATCTTCACACTGTTCTTATGTTCCAGAACAGACTTTATCTCTTCATCATTAAAGCCGGCATTTTTTAACTTCTGTGTCACTTCTGCCTCTATATGAGTTCCTTCCGAAAGTATTTTCTTTGCCTTACCAAATTTCTCAGGATCTTTGATCTTTCCCTCAAGGCTATCTAATGTATCTCCCTTTACCTTCGGCATAACCTTGCCGAGAAGATGCTCCCCTGCCTTAAGACCTGTTCCCATAATAACACTCGTGGCAAATCCCGTACCTCCCTGCACTGCTCCTGACTCTCCCACATTCAGAAGCCCGTCGCCTATACCGTCCTTCCAGGTCTTATCATCCATAGCGGTGGTAAGTCCTCCCTGAACTCCTGAACTCACTGCGTCCGATATGGCATTTGTCATAATCTCCTGAACTGCCTTGTTTCCCATAAAGGAAGCCACACCTTCTATGGTACTGTTCTTAAGAGCCTGTACGACAACGGGGTTTTTCATAATAATGCTCATTACTGTCGCTCTTTGACCGGCAGAGAGTTTTACAAATTTCTCCATCATAGGCCCTCCCGCTACATTTAAAGCACCTTCAATAGCGCCTGTGGTAAAATCTATCAGGGCCTGGCCGCTGTTTAAATCATAACTGTTTCCTTTAACAAGTTTATTTATTCCCACCTTTGTTGTGGCACAGGTAAGGGCAGAACCTATTATAAGAGGAACTGTTACTGCTCCTGCTCCTCCTGTACCCACTGTTACAGCTACAGATGTGGCTACTGCCAGAGTAATTGATGCTGCAGTAGAAAGTCCGTCTGCCACTTTATTCTTTGCTTCTTCATAATCTTCTATATTAACTTTTACTTTATTTTCAGCCTTATCCAGTTTATCTAAAAGTTTTTCATCTACCTTTCCTCCCTGTTTTTCCGTATGTTCAATCTGTTTATAAGTATCTCTCAATTCTCTTTCGGAATCATCAAGATTACGGCCTTCATCTGAAAAGACATCCATTATATTATTACTTGCATTTGTCCACAGGTCTCCGCTGTTTCTTTCCCTTGAAAGTTTTTCATTCATCTGTTCTTTTCTTTCTTCCATAGTTTTCGGCTCTTTCTGTAACATATCAAAGGCCTTATAATATTCGGAAGTAGAAATTTCTTCTTTAAGGTCTGACTGGAGATCTCTGCCATATTTATTTCTGTAGCTCTTTATAAGGTTGTCTTTTTCTTCATCGGTCTTACAGGAAGAAAGAGCTTTAAATATGGCTTCTTCGTCTGTTCCTGCACCTTTCATGGACATATAAAGGTCATCAGCAGGTTCTGTTTTTCCATGTTCAAGGAGTATTTGAGCCCTGAGAAGAGCATTTCCTCCAAGTTCTCCTTCCAGCATTTTCTTAAAAGAAGGATCTTTCATTAACTCATGTCTTTCCCCGGGAGTTGCTTTCTCCAATGCTTCATATATGGCTTTTTCGTCTGTCCCTGCACCTTTACAGGCCTGTTCAATCTTTGTCTTTGCAGGCAATTTACCTTTCTCCATTATGAGATTTACATTGGACATTTCGCGGTCGTCCAGGTTTTTAGCAAAAATTTCCTTTATTTCAGGGTCATTCATCAATTCTTTTCTCTCTTCAGGTGTGGCATTCTCAAGAGCTTCATAAATCTTCTTTTCATCTTCTCCCCGGAAGGATATTGAATTTTTTATCTTTGTTTTTGCCGAAACCTTGCCTTCATTAATTATATTGTTCAGTTTATCCCTGTCTTCCTTATTCAGTTCACTGTCAAAAAGCTTCTTTAATTCAGGATCAGACTTCAATGCTTTTATATCTTC
>JBEHWP010000998.1:0-2275 GCA_040217665.1 Vulcanimicrobiota bacterium | reverse complement strand
TCAGTCGATCGTCATTTAATTCTCTCATTTTTTTAAAAGATGTCTCCCAGTCTTTTCTTGGCTCTGTTTTAACAGGTTTGATGATTATACTTTTATTTTTTACTTCCAGAAACACTTCTTTTTCTATCTGACATTCTTCCAATATTTTCTTTGGTATCCTTATCCCTTTAGAATTACCTATAGGAACAATAGTTGCTCTCATATATATCACCCCGAAGTAATTATAATGTAATTACTATAATAAGTCAAGAATTACATAACCGAGTTTAATCACAACCAGAAATAACAATAATCATCCCGTCACGGGTCACGAAAATCAGCTTGACTTTATCCATAAAAAAATCTTATTATATATAAAGAACATAGATGAAAGAGGGGAAAATTCACTATGAATATAGATTTCCATTATTACTGTATGGCAATTCTATCTATGGCTGCAGGATATGACAGGGAGGACGCTTTCACTATTGCCTATGCTTCCCAGTATCTTGATGATTCTACAGACGGGACTCCTTTAATCATAGGAAAAGAAAGGAATGAGTTCTATCCGGTATGTACACAGCATATAGGCGTTAAAGCTTTTCTGGAAAATTACTGGAGAGAAATCTATATGCCTTTTCATTTTCCTCCTCCTAACCCCTACGGGAATGGCAATTTTTCTTTTATTGTGCAATCAGCACATGATCAATCTACCCTGGCTCACAGGATTTTAGATGAAGCCCTGAACGAACCTCCTGATGAAACAATCACTCATTCTGATGAAATGATAAGGATGAGGCTTAAATGGCGCAGAAATCTCTGCCGTACCGGCATAGCAGTCCATACCTTTTCAGACTCATGGGCACACCAGGGTTTTTCCGGAAGATTTAACTGGGAAAATAATGTTATTGCCATATATGAACTGGCCTATGATAAAGATGAAGAAGAATATAACAGAAGAAGTATTTTCTGGAGGGTATTACCTCCTGTAGGCCATGCAAGAACGGGTCTTTATGCGGACAATACGGATTTCATCGGAAAATATATTATCAGAAAAAACGGCACAGGAACAGAAGAAATTAAAAGGAACAATCAGATAGAATTCCTGCAGGCGGCAGAGGCTGTTTATAATAAACTGCTTTATGCGAAAAAACCTGATTATATGGAAAAAGTCAATATAATTCCCTGGGAAAATCTGAGGGATAAAATAAATAAATTACTCACATCACATGAGGTTAACATGAAAAAAAGATGCTGGAACTGGCTCCGGGAATTCAAAGATATAATCACAGGCAATATGTGGAGACATTTCAGATATGATATAAAAAAATGGAAAAGAGAGGCTTTAAAGATTGCCGGGAAGAGGAAGATAGATGATATATATAACTTTCCCGATGTAAACTGGGAAAACTTTCAGCAGTCACTCTGGTTTCATTTTCATGAAGCGGCAAGACAGCAGCGTAATTTTGTAATGAATAGACTGCCGCCCCCTTACGGTACAAAAGAAGGTTTTCCTGAAACAGAAAGAAATTTCAGCGAACATTCTCCAAGTAACACAGAGAAAAAGTTTAAAATTATGACGGACAACTGACTGTTATAACTCATCTCAGATTTCTCCTTTTCTTATTTCCATCTATTGAAAAAACATGAAAAAACTTCTATAATATCATGTACATTTCGCTATTAAAGGAGACATTTATGTTTTCATACATGCTTGTTTTTATAGGCGGAGGACTCGGAGCAAGTCTGAGATATCTTATGAGTATGATCTTCGCCACCCATCTGAAATATCCTTACGGGACTTTTATAATAAATGTCCTGGGAAGTTTCCTTCTGGGACTTATCCTTATGAGTTCATTGAGTAAAACAGGTACCGGTTTAAAATTAAACACCTTTTTAACCATAGGATTTGCAGGAGGTTTTACAACATTCAGTACCTTTACCTATGAAGCAATAAATCTAATAAATCAGGGGTTAATTTTACAGAGTATTTTTTATATATTTCTCAGTATTATTTGCGGTATGATCGGTATCTATATGGGAATATCCATGGCAAAAGTCATATAATATCCGAGACAGGTCATTGACTGCCCGCCGCACAGATTACTTCTTTCTCTACAGAAAAAGTCTTTCCAGAAAGTGAAGGATGGAATTATTTTTCCTGTCTTCCATAATTCTACTATGACGGGATTCCGGTTCTTTAGAATTTTCTTCGGTAATACTATTCCGACCATTATTCTTATTAAATTCAGGAGGTATGACATGAACCTTCCTGTATTTAAGCTCTTTTCTCTTT
>JBEHWP010000997.1:0-2276 GCA_040217665.1 Vulcanimicrobiota bacterium | reverse complement strand
GCCAGGCTCTTCCGAAAAATCTATAATCCTCCTGAAAGAGAACCTGTTTTTACAGACATTTACTATTTTGCGTCTATTTAATTTACAACTGGCTGTTAATACGGTATATATTTTTCTCCAGAACCTGGCAGTGGAAAGGATAAGAAAATAAATATTACTTTTCGGATATTTTTAATTAAATTCTATTCTTTATTAAATATAATATCTATTGAAATTATTCTTTTATAGAACTAAAAAATCCTTTATAAAATTCTTGAAAAATTTATTGATAAGTTATAAAACTAACTATAAATGAAATTTTCTGGACATTCAAATTATAAAGGACTTTATATCTTTAAGTCGAATTTATAAATTCTAATTAAGGGAAATCCAGAAAAAGAAAATCAGGTGATAGAAGTGTCTTTTCTTTCCTTATATCGAAAATGGCGTTCTCAGAACTTTGACGAAATCATAGGTCAGGTTCATGTTACAAAAACCATAAAAAATGCTATTGAACATGAGAGAATAACTCATGCCTATCTGTTCTGCGGTCCGAGAGGTACAGGAAAAACCAGTACTGCACGAATACTTGCGAAAGCACTTAACTGTGAAAAAGGGCCTGCTCCGGAGCCATGTAACAGATGTGAAACATGTATGCAGATTTCTAACGGTTCGGCTCTTGATGTAATAGAAATAGATGCTGCTTCAAACAGAGGTATAAATGAAATAAGAGAACTGAGAGAAAAGGTTAAATATGCACCTACAAAAGGGAGATACAAAGTATATATAGTTGACGAAGTCCATATGTTAACAAAAGAAGCCTTCAATGCACTTCTTAAAACACTGGAAGAACCTCCCAAACATGTTATCTTTGTCCTTGCCACAACGGAACCTCATAAACTTTTACCGACTATATTATCCAGGTGTCAGCGTTTTGATTTCAGAAGGGTTTCCATTAATGATACGGTAAAACATCTCAGGGATATTTCGGCAAAAGAAAATTTAAATATAGAAGAGTCAGTATTGAATTTAATAGCAGGAAGTTCCGAAGGTTCTCTTCGTGATGCTCTGAGTATGCTGGATCAGGTTATATCTTTCTGTGGCAGAGATATAAAACTATCGGATGCAGAAATAGTTCTCGGCAATTTAAGTGAAAAGATTTTACTGGATCTTGCAGACTGTGTAATAAAACAGGACGGAGGAACCATTCTTACATTGACAAGAGCTTTAATAGAAGAAGGCAAGGATATAAACCAGATAATAAAAGAATTTATAAAATATTTCAGAGATCTCCTTGTAATCAAAATATGTCCTTCCCAGAAGGGACTTGTAGATAGAATACCGGATTCTGTAAAGAAAATGGAGAATCAGGCAAAAAATACAACTGTTCCGAGAATAATGAATATGCTGAAACTGCTTACCGATTTGAAATATCAGTTAACGTGGGATACTCAGTGGCATATACAGACTGAGATAACGTTTCTCCGTATGTGCCACAGACCTGCAGACAGATCTCCTGACGTTACGGAAGAAAGACTGGCAGAACTGGAAGAAAAAATCAAAAGATTGCCTGAAATTATACATACAAATCAGGTTCTGCCGGAAACAGGCAGAGAACTTCCTGAAAAGCTCGAAACACTTGTAAACAAACAGGTTATGCCTGTTCCTGACAGGCAAATTCATGAAGAGGCACCGAAAAAATGTATTATAGCAGAACCATATGCACCGCCTGTTTCTGATGCTGTTCTGCCTGTTACTGAATCATACAAAGAAACTGTTCCGCCTGAAGAACCACTGAAACAGGAAGAAGAAATAATCCCTTCCCCGCCGGGAACCGATGAAGAGATATTTGCAGAGGCTATGGAAGAGGAAATCCCGGATATACCGGCACCGGTTATAGAGGAAAAGATACAGAAAGATATGGATTTTCATATGATAAAAAAACGGTGGGATGATTTCCTTTACAGGTTTAAAGGGGAAAATATTCCCATATACCAGCCTCTTATTCAGGGAGAATTAACTGAACTGAAAGGTAATATATTAACGCTGTCTTTCAGTCATTCTTTTTACAGAGATCGCATAGAAGACAATAAAAACAAGATAGAAGGTTCCCTGGAAAGATTCTTCGGGAAAAAAATTTTATTAAAAACTAAACTGATAGAAAAAAAAGTTCAGGAAATAAGCCTTTTTGGAGAAGAAAACAATGTTCCTAAAAAACAGACCCGAAAAAAAGAAACTGAAGGGCCTACCATAGAGGAAGTTACAAAACTATTTGAAGGAGAAATTATTATATAACA
>JBEHWP010000996.1:0-2280 GCA_040217665.1 Vulcanimicrobiota bacterium | reverse complement strand
CATTGTAAATATCAAAAACCGCACTGTGTCTATGATATAATACCTGAAGTATTTGCAGCAGCTATTATACAGACGATTAAAAAATCCTCTGATAAACCACGTATATTTGTCCAGGGTAAGTCTTTATGGAGCCCCAGTGCTAATCAACCTGTCTGGGCCTTATTTGATAAATATTTAAATATCAATAATTTTGATATTATTACAATTGATGATATTTCTACTAATGAGATTGAGCTCGCCGAAGCAATTCTCCTGGTTAATCAATTACGGGAAACAGGTCTTCTTGAAGAAGCTCTTATAAGTTCAGAAGAGATTATAAGAAAATATCCAGCTTCACCGGAATTACTTAATCTTCATGCAGAACTTAAATTTCAGACGGGACATTTTGAAGAAGCCAGATCTTTATTTGTGAATCTTGCCGACCGTTTCCCTCATGATTCCAGGATTTTAAACAATGCTGGCGCAGCTCTCTGGAATGAAAGAAATGCTGAAAAAGCTATGGACTATTTAATAAAAGCTCTTGCGTTTGACAGGGATAATCGCCCTGCAATATTAAATCTTGGAGATATACTGGTAAGTCTCAATAAATATGATGATGCAATAAGTCTTTTTTTATCTTACATGGAAAGAAATCCTTATGATGAAGATATTAAAGATATTATGGAACAGATAAAATCATTATCAGGTAAACAGAAATATGAAAATATTATATCGGAATATATATCTGTTGTGAATGAATTAAGGCAGATGGGACTTATTCAGGATGCATATCTCACACTGAGTGAAGCTACTGCTCAATGTCAGGATTCTCCCGAGTTGCTTAATCTTCAGGCAGAAATACAATATCAGATGGGAAATATTGAAGAAGCTAAAAACAATTTTTTAGAACTTTCTGTGAGATTTTCTGATCATTCTCAGATTTTAAATAATCTTGGCGTTATTTACCTTCAGGAAGGATGTCCGGAAAAAGCACTGGAGTATTACAGAAAATCTCTTCATGTTAATCCTGATGACAGGGTAGCCACTCTCAATCTGGCAGATTTGATGATAACCTTAAATAATATAGACGAAGCTGAACGAATTCTTTCTTCTTACATTGAAAGACATAAAGATGATGAAATTATCCGGGGATTTCTTGATAGTGTGAAAGAACAAAAAAAAGAGAAAGTTGTTGTTTCCGAAATACTTGAGGAAATTAAAGAAATAATGAAAGATGGAGAGCTGGACCTGGCAAGACTTGCTTTAAAGGGACTTTTATGTGACCATCCTGATAATCCTGAATTATTACATCTCCAGGATTTAATAAATGCTCAGAGGAAAACATCCTGTCAGGTTAAGACGTAAAGAAATTGCAGCAACATTTCATCTGTTATAAGGAGGCCAGAAATGTCGGGAAATATATTTGATCCTATAAAATCCTATAATGATCCCATATTATCAGTAAATATTCAGGCTATAGAGAGAATTCTCAGTAAAGGAAAACTGAAGCTTGCAGTTCTGGCTTTAACCGGCCTTATAGTAGAATATCCTGACATATCGGAATTGTATAATATTTTGGAAGAAATTAAAGGTGAAGTTAGTGGAAAATCAGATATTAAAGTCTCGGCAATTATTTCTGTATATAATTCTGAAGAATTTATTCGAGGATGTCTGGAGGATTTAGTCAGCCAGACATTTTATCAAAAAGGATTGCTTGAAATTATTGTTGTAAACAGCGGTTCCCAGGAAAATGAAGAAAACATTATTAAAGAATTTCAGGCACAATATTCAAATATAATATATATTAAATCTCCGGTAAGGGAAACAATATATACTTCATGGAATAGAGGAGCGAAAGCGGCAAAAGGCAAATATCTTGTTAATACCAACAGTGACGATAGACTGAGAAAAGACGCTCTGGAAATAATGGCGCATACACTGGATGAACGGCATGATGTAGGAGTCGTATATATTGAACAGATTGAAACTATATATGCAAACGAAACCTTCGAGAACCATCATGTAAACGGTTTTCTTAAAAGGCATGAATGTAGAAAAGAGACCATACTGTTATTTAATCCCTGTGGCCCTCAGGTTATGTGGAGGAAAGATATACATGACTTAATTGGATATTTTAACCCTTACTATGAAGTTGCTGGAGACTGGGAGTTCTGGCTCAGAATTATGTTTAATACAGATTATAAGATTCACCTTATACCGGATATGCTCGGATTATATTATAAAAATACTAAAGGCCTGGAACACAGTGGCAGAAAGCAAAAAGAACAATTACTGGAAATT
>JBEHWP010000995.1:0-2281 GCA_040217665.1 Vulcanimicrobiota bacterium | reverse complement strand
TTAAATGAATGTGTTCAATGTGGTGAGAAATATATTGATGGACAGGTTACAGAAAAAATAGGAAATATTTTAAATGCCGACAAGATTGAAAGTGAAAGACATCTGGTAATTCCTATTATCAGTATGGCTGCGTAAAAAAGGAGTGACAGACATGTGTAAAATAAACCCCCGTGTTGATTTTGCCTTTAAACTCATATTCGGAAACGAGCAGAATAAAGATATCCTTATATCTTTACTCAATGCCATACTGGAAGACTATCAGACCTGTCCCATAGAATCCATAGAAATCCTCAACCCTCTGGGTTCAAAGGAATACAGCAAAGATAAACTCACAATCCTGGATATAAAGGCGAAAGATCAAAAAGGAGAATTTTATAATATTGAAATGCAGATTTCAGATCAATATTATTATCAGAAAAGAGCTTTGTATTACTGGTCAAGACTCTATACTTCCCAGATAAGTGAAGGTATAGGATATCAAAACCTTACAAGAACTGTAAGCATAAATATTCTGAATTTCAACGCCATAAAAGAAAAAGATTATCATAATGTTTACCGTGTAAGAGAATTAAAGCAAAACACTGATCTTACAGACCATTTAGAAATACATTTTATAGAACTGGATAAATTCACAAAAGAATTACCGGATATTAAAAGAACGATGGACAGATGGATATACTTTTTAAAACATGCAGAGAAATTCACTGAAACAAATCTGCCTGAACCGCTGAAAGAAATTAAGCCGATAGAGAAAGCAAATGTCATACTGGACAGAATATCTTTAAATAAGGAGCAGAGGGAGATTTATGAGGCAAGACTGAAATCCCTTCGTGATGCAGACGGAGCTTTACAGACAGCCAGAATAAGAGGGCTGGAAGAAGGTATTGAAAAAGGTATTGAACAGGGAAAGGAAGCAGGTAAAAAAGAAGAAAAAATAGAGACAGCAAGGAAATTATTTAAGAAGAAATTCTCAGTAGAAGAAATCTGCGAAATAACCGGTCTGAGTGAGGATGAAATCAAAAAAATCAAATAAAAAAATCCTGTTCATCCATTAATCCAGAAAATCCAGGTTCAGACAAAAGGAGAATAATTTAGAATGGCGCTACCGTCCTTTAAAGAAGATCATATATCTCAAATACTTGCTTTAATTTTATTGCAGAATATGGGTTACATCTATCTCACACCTGAAGAAACTCTGAAAGAACGACATGGCAAAAAATCAAAAGTAATACTCGAAGGAATTTTAGAACAGCAACTCAAAAAAATAAATCATATAAACTTTAAAGGCAAAAAATACGACTTCTCTGACAGCAATATAAAAAATGCCATAGAAGCCCTGAAAAATTATCACTATGAAGGACTTATAAACACAAATGAAAAAATCTACGATCTCCTCTGCCTGGGCAAAAGCTTTGAACAGAATATGGACGGAGACAAAAAAAGCTTCAATCTGAAATACATTGACTGGAAAAACATAAAAAACAATATCTTTCATGTAACGGCAGAATTTGAAGTCTCACGAACCGGCAGTAATGAAATCAGACGGCCTGATATAGTCCTCTTTGTAAATGGCATCCCCCTTTCAGTAATAGAATGTAAAAGACCTGATATAAAAGAGCCCATCGAACAGGCCATTTCACAGAATATAAGAAATCAGAAAGATGAAGAAATACCGGGCCTTTTTGTATATTCTCAAATACTTATGGCTCTTACTAAAAACGAAGGCAAATACGCAACTACAGGCACAAAAGCAAAATTCTGGTCTCTCTGGAGAGAAGAAAAGATAAATGAAACTGAAATTCTAGAGATTATAAATACTCCTCTTACGGAAAAACAGAGAAAAAAATTATTTTCCCCGCCATTTTCCTATACATATTTTGATAGAGCCGGTATTTCTCCAAACCTGCTCATTAAAGAAAGTAAAGCCAGATACGGAAAAGAAATCACTGAAACAGAATCTCCGAATGATACAAATCTTCTGGAATTAATAAAAAAATCATTTTCAGAACCGGGTGAAATATCAGTTACAGAACAGGACCGCCTTATATATTCTCTATTAAAACCTGATAGATTTATTGAACTTATATATAACTTTATTTTATATGACTGCGGAGTAAAGAAAATTGCAAGGTATCAGCAGTATTTTGCAGTTAAAAACACTCTGGAACGGGTAAAAGAAATAAATAAAGAAGGAAAAAGACAGGGAGGAGTCATCTGGCATACCCAGGGAAGCGGAAAATCCTTAACAATGGTGATGATGGCAAAAGCTCTTTCACTGGAG
>JBEHWP010000994.1:0-2289 GCA_040217665.1 Vulcanimicrobiota bacterium | reverse complement strand
GTAACAAGTGGTCAGTTATTAATTAATAAAAATACTGTCTTTCTAAAAAAAGATATATTAAACCTTCCATATATTGAAAAAAATGGTAAAACTAATATTTCTCAATTTGACAAAAATATTATTTTTGATGTAAATACATATATGCAAGATTTTATGCGGCATGGAGAAGGTTCAGAAGCAGTAAAACCTATACCTGTTAGCAAATTTAAATCTATGCTATCCAATTATGGTCAACAGTTTTCAAAAGTATTAAATCTTATTTATGAAGATAAAAATAGGAAGTTTAGATTAAGTGATATTGTAAAATTAAGAAGTTCATATATAGCTGCAATTTTCAGATACGATTCAAAAGAAGAAAATCCTATTTTTCATTCAGACAACTCAAAGATAAATTTAAAAGAGTTATCTGATTTTGAAATATCAAAACAACTTACCGTAAATAGGATTATTAAATTATATCCAGATAAAGACACTGTTGTATTTATTAAACCTAATCAATTCAGATATTGGCTTTCCTTAATAGCTTATCGTGATGCTGACAAATGTTTTTCTGATTTTTCTAAATTAGGATACTAATTAAATGATTGCGGAAGAATATAATTATCACCAGGAACCTAAAATAAGTATTCCAAAGGGAAAAACAATTTCTTTTATTGTAAAAACGATAAAAGAAGTTCCTGCGTATTTTATATCAGCATTAAAAAACCCAGAAATAACCCAACCTTTGAATGAAAATAAATTAACTCAGATTTTAGTTGAACAAATTAATGCTGTTTTATATAAAAAAGAACTTTCAATATCGGCGCAAAATCAATACAATGACCTGTTCTATAGTACAAAAGGAATCCCTGACATTTATTTTAGTGAAATCGAAAAAGGAAAAACTAACAAACCTCTTTTTATTGTAGAATCTAAAATATTACCGGCTCCACCTCCGAAAATAAGAGAAAAAGAATATGTTATTGGAGAAAATAAAAATGGTGGTATTGAACGCTTTAAAATTGAAAGACACGGTAAAGGGTTGAATGAATGTGGTTTAGTTGGTTTTGTTGAAAATGACAGTTTTGATTTCTGGAAAAACAAAGTTAATGGGTGGATAAATGATATATCAAATGATGACGATTTTTGGAATGAAGATGAAACAGTGATTATGAAAGAAAACACAAATATTTCTGCATTTTTACATTCTATTGCTCATCGAAAAGAAGCAAATGATTTGTTATTATATCATTTTTGGATTAAAACATAAAGAATGCACGCCAACAATGTATAAAAATAAATAGCCGGTTCAGTAGTGAATTTAAAGATTGTACTCCGCTTTATCACTCTTGTAGTTTTACAGGAATGAATTCTGTAATCGGCTACTATTTTTATACTCCCCGTTAGCGGGGTAACGCTCACATATTGTAGGTTCAAGGAATGTCACCTGAGCTTTCAAGGATTGATAATAAACCTCTGCTGCAAGTAATAAATAAATTAACTCACCCTCCTATAATCCTCCATCCAGAAGGTAATTATATCTTTCATACAAACTTCTTGGGGTCTGGCATCCAGTAGATAGCCTTCCCGACTATAGAAATATTTTCTATGCCACTTTAGTTCTGAGTTTTACAGGAGGCAATTCTTCTCCGTCTTCTATTGCTACCTGCAACCATAATTCTATAGCTGTATTAACTTCCTGCAGAGCTTTTTCTCTGGTTTCTCCAAATGCAGAACAGCCGGGAAGGTCTGGAGCTATTGCAATATATCCATTATCTTCTTCACTGTAAAAAATTTCAATTGTATATTTACTTGTATCCATCAAACATTCTTCCTATACCCCTCCATCCAGAAGGTTACTATGTCTTTCAGGCAAACTTCCTGGGGTCTGGCATCCAGTAGATAGCCTTCCCGACGATACTCATATTTTCTTTAAATTCAATGATATCTCCTGATTTATCTGTCAGGAACATATGACCTTTTATTATTTTATTTCCAAAATTCATACCACTTTTTTTGAGGTTTAAGCGATAACGCCTGTTTTATTTCAATAACCGGTTCCTTTATTAATATTTTTATTTCACCTGTAGTTTCTTTTAAACTATTCGTAATTATTTCAGGCTTATTTTCAATCAATGTAATATTATTTAATGCCGTATTTGATTTTGTTTCCGTCTCAAGAATATCTTTATTTTTCTCTTTTAACTGTTTTAATCTCTTTTTTATTCCTATTTTAGGGTATAACTTAAGAGCTGTCTCAAAATCATTAATAGCTTCTATTTCCCTATTTAAAGATTCATGTATTTCTCC
>JBEHWP010000993.1:0-2312 GCA_040217665.1 Vulcanimicrobiota bacterium | reverse complement strand
GTAATTACATGTCTCAGGTATCGAGTTCTGGATTTCGAATCCCCTTAACCTGACACCATTATCAATTAACAGGTTTATGAAACCAGGTGTAGTTTACAGTAGAAGTGAATCTACCTGTTGTAAAAAAACACTATGTAAGAGACTATACTTTTGCAGATTTTAAAAACTGTAAAAAATGATCCAGGAATGAAGTCAAAATAACTGTCGAAAATAAGGGTTATGGGTGCTGGGTGTTGGATTAAGAAGTTTTAAAACCCAAAACCCAGAACCTATTTAACTATAAAGTCAGTAAAAACAAGGAAATTATGAAAAAGTGCAAAATTATAGTAATAGAATATCTTGCAGAAAACAGGCTCAAAGCATTCCTCTATATGAATGATATATGCTTATCAGCAAAAGAGAAGAAGGATATTAACAATATCAGAGGAAATTTATTATCCTGTTAAATAAGAGGTTCTACATCTGAATAAAAAAACAAATTAGGAGGGTTTCATAATGGATATAACTCTATCCGGTCATACAACATGTTTTTCGTTAATTTTCATATTGAAATTTTTAAATTCTTTGAAGAAAAGCGGAACCATCACCCTTTCCGGTAATTCGTTAAATGGAGAAATCATACTGAAAGAAGGAGATGTTACACATGCCATATACGATCAAAACAAAGGGGAAGATGCTCTCAAAGCACTTTTAGCTATGACAGGTAACTTTCAATTTATTGAAGGAGTTATTTCTGAAGATGTTACATTTTCAGAAGGTAGAGGAGATAAAATTTTAAAGGAAGCCTTCGGGGAATGGATGGATATACAGGAACTCTGTGAGGTTATTCCATTAAATGATGTATCTTTTTCCATTGTTCCTTTTAAAGAGAGAAATAATCAGGAAGCTATTACATTTTCCCGGGAAGAATGGATGATAATAAGCCATATAAATAAATATCCTTTATATGAAGACCTGGTATGCAATACAGGCCTTGGAGGTCTGGAAACAGGAAAAATTTTGTTAGATCTGCATAAAAATGGTTATATTACATATATTACAGATATGACTTCATCTCAGACATCTAAAGACCTTCCGGGGCTTAATGCAGATTTATCAAATTTTAAATTGAAGGATATATTTAATTTAATTATTGATGCAAATGTAACAGGAAATTTAAACATAATTTCAAACGGTAACAGTGTGGATATATATATAGAAAATCAAATAATAATGGATGCAAAAAGCCTTTCCTGGTATGGCGATATGGCTATAGCAGAAGCTATGTCACGGCAAACAGGTAACTGCTCATTCTTTAAATTCACGAGACAGGACAAGCCTGACACAGTGATAACTGTAACATGTGAAGAAATTATATCAGGCTCTTCCGAAAAAATAATAAAACTGACGGAAATTGCCGAAGAGTTTAAATATTCTGATGCAATATTTATATTAAATGAAGACAGTGATGCTCAGGGCGATGAAGAAGATTTTGCTTTCAGCAAAAAAGATCTGGCTATTATGATGAACATTGACGGCAAAAGAACACTGAATGATTTATCAGAACATATGGATACACCTTTATACAGGCTTGTAGAAAATATGTACTGTCTTTATAAAAATGGCTTAATAAAACTTATAGAGAAAAAAGAGGTAAAAGATACTCCTCCTGTAAAGGATAATGATTCCCTCATTGATCTGCTTCATCAGGAAGATAAATATGATAAAGAACAATTAAAAGCAACCATACTTTTTTCAGAAATAGATAAAGAATTCTTACCTTTTTTAAATACAACAGAAACAGAAAATCAGGATGACCTGTTATCACTTCTGAATAAAGAAGATGAAGGACAGGAAGACATAAAAAAATCACTTCTGTCTCAGCCTTCAGAAGGAGATGACCTTCTGTCTCTTTTAAATAAAGAAGACGAAGGACAGGAAGATCTAAAAAAATCACTTCTGTCTCAGTCTTCAGAAGGAGATGACCTTCTGTCTCTTTTAAATAAAGAAGACGAAGGACAGGAAGATGTAAGAAAATCACTTCTTACCGGAAGTGATTCCAGTTATAACGACGATTTGCTGAAGCTTTTAAATGATCAGAAGGTGCCGGATAAAAAGAAAAATTAATTATCATCATTACAGATATTATATAGTAAATTATTAAAATCTATGTATGAAAATATAAAAATGGATTTACCGGGAACGTTACTGGTAAATCGGTACAAACTATTAAAATTGATCAAATCAGGCGGTATGGGTATTGTGTTTCTTGCAGAAGATAAGCATCTGGAGCGTTTATGTGCTGTTAAGTCTCTTGTAATACAACAGGAAAA
>JBEHWP010000992.1:0-2313 GCA_040217665.1 Vulcanimicrobiota bacterium | reverse complement strand
TGGTTATTGTAATTATTTTATTTTTTTTATTCATGACCAGGATTTACAGGATTTTGAGAGGATTTACAGGATTTTTTATCAATACCTGCAGTTACTTTATATTATAAAATAACTCTCAGAATCGCTCCAGAATTATATAATAAACCAAGAAACTGAATAGGTCAATATGTAACAATTAAAAAAATCCTGCCCATCTCACCAATCTCTCATAATCCCTGTCCAAATGTTAACAAAATTGTTACACAATTATGATTGCTTTTTAAGGAAAAATCTACTATTATTAACAATAGATTATAATATCTTTCAAAAGAAAGGACGTATATTATGAAATCGATTGATACAAGTCATATGCAGACTCAGTTCAGTCCGCAGGGTAAAAGCAAAGTTGCCCGTAAATCTGCCATTCATACAGGTCAGGCAGGACAGACGAAACTTGCGGGACAGAAGAAAGAACTGGTTGATACAGGAGAAAAATCAGACATAAGCAGTGCGGCATTACTGGCAAGCCAGACAGTAGAGGAAGAAACTCCGGCAGAAGAAACTCCTTCTGGAACAAGGACTGAAAGACACAGGGAACGTCTGGAAGAAAACTATGGAGAAGCGAAATCTTCCGACAGTGTGAAAGAACATATTGGCCAGTCTGTGATAAGAGATAATAGCGGAAAAAAGGAAAATCTTGAAAGCAATTATGGAGCAGTAAATCTGAATAATCTGAATGATGCCCAGAAGTCAGCAGTGTTACAGCAGGCTCTCGGTCTGTCTTCGGAACAGGTATCTGCTCTTTTACAGGGTGTTTCAGATGCCGGTAAATGTGCTCATAAACCAGATGAAAATAATATCGGAGCCGGTATTCTGGCAACATTGCATGAAAATGAACCTGTAAGTTCCAATACAAGTCAGGCTACCTATAAGAATCGTCTTCTTACTGATGCGGAAGTAATTCAACTTAACGCCAAATTCAAATATGGTCTCGCTTCTCCATGTCATATGTATGAAGATGACAGGGGTGTTACTATTCTTGTAGATAATATGGCACAGCCAACATCTTCAGAAATACCTGAAGGAAGTCTTTTTGATGGCTCCAATCATAAGGTACTGTCTATTACAAAAGAGGACAATGGTTTTCATTCAGTTTATTCCTATAATTCTTCTCCTGTAGATGATAATTGTATTTCCATAACAGGAGGCGGAGGCCCTGTGGGCTCTTACTGGATGGGAAAAATTGAAAGATTTAAAGGTCAGGATGCAGATGTCTACAAAACAGTTATGTATCCTCCTCCTGATGAAAATGGATTTACTAAAATATGGCATATAAATGATACTGTTATAGGAAATGATGTAACTTCTACAGTAGAAGTTTATTCAAAACAGGTAGCAATGCCGTCACATCATAATCCATACGGGAAAGATGACTGTCCATGGCAGAATAATCCATGGTGGTATCCGCCTGCTCCTCCGGCACCTGCGCCTGCGCCGGGTCCTCCGCCGCCTCTTGGTACTGACGGTGTGGCATGGATGGAAAAGTTCTTGAATGAAAGATCTTCCTGGAGGAATGGTTATATATTCGGTTTTGGCGAGGGAACTCTGCCGACTCATGCGCCATTTAATAATCTCCCGTCTGACGAACAGTGGCAGAAAGCCTACAGTGCAGGACTCGGAGACGGGAAAAATGCAGTAACTGTTTTTCCCCATATAGGAACACCTGAATATCCTGTATATGTTCCCAAACCTGTACCTATGCCACAGCAAATTCCAAATTACGGCCAGAATCAGGGAGGATTTGTACAGTCGCCCCCTTTTCAGGATAAACCCGGGAAGTCCTTTTTAAGTGGGCCCCCTGAAGGGTCTACCCCTTCAATACCTACTGCGGAACTTATGAAGACTCTCGGGAAAAATGATAAGATTTATGCATATAAAACAAAAGACGGAAGTATATTCAATGATATAGAAAGAGGGGACGGAACGAGAAACCAGGTAATTTATGATAAATCGGGAAATCTCCTGAGCGGCGTAACGGTAGATAAAGAAGGCAATGAGGCAAAAACTACCTTTATGGACGATGGAACAAGTAAAGTGGAAACTTCTGACGGTTCTGTCATGATCTTTAAAGGGGAACAGCTTGTAGAGAAATATCAGGAAAATCCTTCTGAGCCGGAAGTGAAAGAAAGTTTCTGGCGCGATATTCCTTCCGGAGCCAGGCAGATAGCTGCAGATCCTGTGATTTCAGCTAATTTAAAACCTGCCGATACAATTAATACCTATGAACTTCCCGGCGGAGATAAATTAAGTGAAGTCTATACTGCAGGAGACGGG
>JBEHWP010000991.1:0-2316 GCA_040217665.1 Vulcanimicrobiota bacterium | reverse complement strand
AAGTAAGATAAATTTTCATTATAGTGAAAAGTGAAAAGTGAAAAGTGAAAAAAAATAGGAGATTACTCACTACTCAATACTTCTTAATTATGAGAATTGTAACGCGTAATGCGTGACGGAAGGATTATCTATAATTTACTGGAAATTACATTATATTCACTGATTATAGATTTTCAGAAATTATTTTTTTACTCTGACGGACATGACTGTTCGGTGACAACGAAGAATGAGAAAGTATACCTCTGTTCACTCTTCACTCTTCTCCTGTAAAATCTCTCCTGATAAAAATTTATCTTCCATACCTTTTATCTTTACATTCATTATCTGTCCTGAAAAGATCTTTTCTCCCGGAGCGAGGACAGAAAGATAATTTCCTGTAAGACCTTTGAGTAAACCGGTTTTTTTATCAGGTTTATGTTCAAAGAGAACCTCCATAGTTCTTCCGATAAATTTCTTATAAAACTTTTCTGCCATAGCTTCTCCTGTTTTTATTAAAATCTTGCTTCTCTCATGCTTGATTTTTTCATCTACCTGTCCGGGAAATGCGGAAGCAGCAGTTCCTTCTCTCGGAGAATAACAGAATACATGAAGTCTCGCAAATTGTAATTCTTCTATTAAATCTCTTGTAGCATAAAAATATTCATCTTCTTCACCGGGAAAACCTGTCATAACATCTGTAGTAACAGAAAGATCCGGTATTTTTGTTCGTGCCATGTTTATCAGTTCTCTGTATTGTTCTACAGTATAATGGCGGTTCATAGCATGAAGTATTTTATTGTGTCCATGCTGAAGAGGAATATGAAGATGGGGGCAGAGATTTTTATATTTCTGAAACAGATCAAGAAATTTCCCGTTTATATCAGGTTCTACAGAACTTAGCCTGAGTCTCTTAATGTCTGTCGTGCTGCATATCAAATCGAGTAACTCCATAAGATTTATACTTCCTGTATCTTGGCCGTAAGTTCCGAGATTTATACCTGTTAAAACAATTTCCTTATATCCATTCAAAGAAAGATTTTTCACTCTCTTTATTACTTCACCGGGAGGAACACTCTTTATTTTTCCCCTTACATACGGAATTATACAATAGGAGCAGAAATTTTCGCATCCCTCCTGTACTTTTAGAAATACTCTTGTTCTGCCTTCATGGATAAAATCAGAATAACCGGAATCAAACACAGTATGTTCAATTATGGATTTTTCTTTCAAAATTTCAGGAAGAAAGCATTTCTCTTCATTTCCCAGGACAAGACTTACCCCTTCAATCTGTTCTACTTCTTTTTTACTGTTTTCTGCATAACATCCTGTAACTATAATAAAAGCACCGGGATTATCATTTATAACCCTTCTTATTTTTTGACGGGATTTTCTGTCTGCCATACTGGTTACAGTACAGGTATTGATTATGCAGATATCGGCTTTCTCAAAAGGAGAGGCTTTCTGCCAGCCATTCTGAAGTAATAATCTATGAAGGCTATCCATTTCTGCCTGATTTACTTTACAACCGAGACTGAAATGAGAAAAAATCCTTTTTTTCATGAAACAGACGGAGAAGGAATATTTCCGGTACAGCTTTCAGGTAAAATTTCTTTAAAAGCCTTTATAGCCACTTCAAGTTGATCGTCAGAAGGATTTCTTGTAGTAAGCACCTGAAGCCATACTCCCGGACGAACAAGAATGCTGAAAAAAGGATTCTTCTTCCCTGCCAGTCTGGTCATTTCATAGGCCAGACCTGCTATAACAGGAAGCATTACAAGCCTCGAAACTATTCTCACCCAGAGATCAGGCCATCCCCAGAGAGCATGGAGAATAATACTCATCAGGAGAACCATAATAATAAAACTTGTGCCGCATCGAGGATGACGGCAGCTGAAGGTTTTTGCATTTTCTACAGTCAGAGGTTTTCCGGATTCGTAATTATAAATAACCTTGTGTTCTGCACCATGATACTGAAAAATCCTCTTTATTTCCGCCATCTGTGATATAAGCAGAACATAACCGAGGAAAATAATAACCCTTATAAATCCTTCCGTAAAATTCAAAAAGATTACATTTAAAATATCTTTATTGGCAAAAACATCTGTCATATGTTGTGTTTGTGTTTTAACAAGATTTGTAACCCATGTGGGAAAAACTATGAAAAGAGCTATACCTATAAGAAAAGAGAAGAAAAAAGTGACACCTATGGCACCGGCACCCAGTTCTTTCTGAGCTTCTTCTTCTCCCAGGCTTTCTTTTGCAGAAATAAACAGTGCCCTTACACCCATTCTCAATGCATCTACAAGCACTACAGAGCCTCTTATAAGGGGTTTATCC
>JBEHWP010000990.1:0-2320 GCA_040217665.1 Vulcanimicrobiota bacterium | reverse complement strand
TGTTCCTCCATAGGGAGAAGACTGAAATTTGGAATAGCTGTCAAGATATAATTTTACCCATTCTTTTGTATAACTTACATTTAAATCAAGATTAAGATTGAAGTCATAAGCATTATCTCTTTTTTCCTGATTATAAAAGTTCAATTTATATAAGGACGAATCTTTATCAAGTCCAATATAAACCGGTGTATGTTCAATATATCCTCCCAGTTCAAAGGGGGAACTTTCTATTTCTGAAAGATCAAAATTATATTCTTCTTCTGTAGAATCTCCGTCAGACTGACTTTCATCTGCCTGGAGAAGGGATGGGAGAAAAAAAAATAAAAGAAAAACTAAAACAATTATCCTCTTCATTATTTAGTTAAAGAATCCATTTTACTCATAAAATCAAAGGTAAAAACTTCATCTGAAAATTCTCTTGCCTTTATTTTTCCGAAGATAAAAATTGATTTATATCCTTTATAAAAAGGACTGTCTGTTTCTATGACAGAAGGGCTTACTACACCATTGCCAAAATCCTTTACATCTTTAAAATAAAGGGTTTTTATGAGCATTTCAGAGCTGTCCATACATTCTACCTTTGAAGGTAACAGTCTTTTCTTTTCTACTGTCATCCTGATTTTATCATAGGCTACAGTATTAGTTTTTGCTTTAAGATGTAAGATATAATTTTTTTCACTATCTTCAAGTTTTGTGACACTGTATTCCACTGAATAATCCAGACGAAGTATATCTGAATTATTAAACACTCCCCCCACAACAGACTGGAGACTTGTAATACGAACAGGTTTACCCACATTCGGTATATAAAGCCACATATTTTCTCCAAGCCTTAAAGTGCTTCTTCCTTTTTCACTGGCAGGGGAAAGAAAAAGACCGGCAACTTTTTCAGTTCCTTTTTTTGCAGTATAGAAGATAAATTCTTTCTTTTTACCATCAGGTTCAATATTAATAATTTTTCTGTAAGATTCATAAGATTGTGGGAATAGATTTTTATCTACCTTTTTTAAGATTTCGTTGCCGTCTAAACTGGAACTTAATGAAGATAAACTAAAAAATGAAACTAACATAATAACTATAAAGATATTTTTTAACATAATTTCCTCCTATACATGTCTTAAAGCTGTTACAGGATCTAACTGTGAAGCTTTAATAGCAGGTTGTAAACTTGCCAGAGCTGAGATAATTATTAAAATTACCGATATAGTAAGTATATTAAAAAAATCAACAGAGGGAGATAATATAAGACCCTCTGTACGTCCAAAAGAGAAGGTAATTTTCATATATCTGAGTATAAGAATAATTATAATGCTCAGTACATCCCCGATTAAGGCTCCGCCGAGACCTATAAATATACCTTCCAGCAAAAACAATGAACGGATTTTACCCGGTAAAGTTCCTATGGCAGTAAGGGTTCCTATCTCTCTCATTCTTTCGTATACTGCCATAATCATAACATTCATAACACTTATAAGGACAATTAAGATAAGCATTAAATTCACAAAGAATATCATCATATTAATCATGGAGACAATATTGTAAAAAGGATGAAGATCCTCCCAGGAATGAACTTCAAAAATAGCTTTTCCTTTTTTATCTGAATTACCTGCAAGTTCCTGCTGAAGTTTTTTCTTAATCTGATGTAGTTTATTAATATCTTTAAGACGAAAAGCAACTTCACTGATTTCAGGTTTTTCCATCCTTAAAATTTCTATTCCATCATCTATATGTATATATCCATCACGGCCTGAAGGCCCTACAGCACTTTCTAATATGCCTTCAACTTTAAATTGCTTTCCGTTTACAGAACCATCTTTATTTGTGACTATAATAACTACCGGGTCATCTATTTTAACGTTCATTCCTTTAGCTAAAAGTAATGGAAGCAATATTTCACCTTTTTTTAAATTTTTCTGTCCTTCAATTATTCTGGATGTAAGCATTGGTATGGTTTTAAACTCTTTTTCAGGGTCAACTGCATTTAATCTTATACCGGTAGATTCAATAAAATTACTGAAAATACCGGCGAATTTGATCCTTTCAGAATAATCTTCTATTCCCTGAGTATTATAAATTATTTTTTCTAATTTTTTTATATGTTCTGTTTGGAGGCTTATTGTAAGAGGCAAATTGTCTATAGAAGCAGTATAACCTTTTCTGTGAACCTGAATATGACCCATCATAGAATCTGTTATCTGACCTATCATCATATTTTTAAAAGAAGTGGTTACAGAGATAAATACAAGGACAAATACAGTGCTTATAGCTATAAGAGAAACCATAAGGAGAGTTCTTCTTGTATAACGAACAAGATTTCTCA
>JBEHWP010000989.1:0-2321 GCA_040217665.1 Vulcanimicrobiota bacterium | reverse complement strand
TTTCTATCATTAAGGCTTACAGGGCCTTCTTCCTGATTTTTCAATAATTTTATGGAAAAAAGGCCGGTCTTTTTTAAAAAATCCAGAAAACCTGATTTACCATTATCATAATACCCTATTCCCGGAAGACCATCTGAATAAGAAAAAGCACAGGTAAACAGTAATGATAATACTACAGGAGTTGCCAGACTGACCCATACAGCCTTACTCCGGGTTACATCAATTAAATCCTTTAACAAAATAGCAAAAATACTATGGAAGGACATCCATCACCTGTAATTAAAAATCGTGACGCGTGACGCGTAATGCATAACGCGAGGCAAGATTATCTTCTCTCTTTTTATCTGAAAAAAATCTGCTAAAATATAACATTCACCTTTTCCGGTGAAAACTGCCGGCTGAATGCTTACTAATGAAAATGGAATGTATATAAATCTGAGGATGGACGATTATATGTCAATCATCTATAACTTCTCAGTAGTAATTTCTGACAGATAGCCTTTTTTTGATAACATGGTCTTAAAATCTTCGGCAAGAAACTTATCCTTTGTCCTGATAATAACAGTATATACAGGTTCTTTTCCTTTAACAACTTTATTGACTTCTACAGAACATTTTATAGCTGCTTTATTTAAGATCTTCTTGGCCATTTCTACGGCATCTTCATAACGCTGATAAACAGGGCCTACCTGAACTATAGTTATATTGGGATTTATATCGGGACTGAAAATCTTTACAGAAAAGCCATTGCTTTCCAGTACTTTTTTTGTTTGATTGGCAAGAAATTCTCTATCCTTTAACTGGTAAACAACTGCTACTATAAAGCCTTTATCTTCAGTTTTATAAGACACCTTTGAAACAATTTCCACATCCAAAGATCTGGCTTTAAATTCTTCAGCTACTTTCTCTGCCCTGCTTTTATCCTGACCGTAAAAAGAACAGTTAACCTTATATAAAATCTTTCCCATATCTACAGAGGAAAGACCATATTTCCCAAGTAAAATCATCAATAAAGAAAAAAAACTGAGCACTCCGAAAAAAACTATAAGCCATTTTGGTGGTGATGGTATTAAATTTTCTTTCATTTTTTAATTACCTGAATAAAATTCATCATTATATTTATTTACAGAGGGCTTACCATAGAGGTTAATATTTTGTACTTTCACCTGCTTATTCTAGCAAATCTATTATAATTAGTCAACTATAGATTACCTCGATTTGTAATTCTTAAAAAAACTTCTTCCAGTTTTGGTTCTTCAGAGTGTATGGACAGAAGAATTTTACTGTTAAAAAATTCTTTTATTTTATCTCCTGTATCATTACAATCTACAGGTAAAGATATTACCCTGGCATTACCATTTTCTTCTATTTTAACATTAACTGTTCTTGAAGAATAAAGACTTTTAAGACTCTCTGTTCTGTCAAGAGCAATTATAGTGCCTCTGTCTATTATAGCCACACGGTTGCACAGTAACTCTGCTTCTTCCAGATAATGAGTTGTAAGAAATACAGTAACCCCTTCTTTACTCAAATTTAAAATCATATTTCTGATCTGATGAGCCGAATGAGGGTCAAGGCCACTTGAAGGTTCATCCAGAAACATTACTGACGGTTTATGAAGGAGTGCACGGGCTATAAGAAGACGCTGTTTCATTCCCCGGGAATAATGCTGCACTGATTCTTTTGCTCTATGTGACAGTTCAACTATATCCAGGACTTCATAAACCCTCTTCTGTGATACTCTGTAAAGTCTTCTGAAGAGCTCCAGATTATTTATACCGCTCAATCTATGATAGAGATTTTGATGTTCAAATACTACACCTATATTTTCTTTAAGTTTTTTTCTATCTTTTATTATATCATAATTACATACAGAAGCTTTACCTGATGTTGGTTTTATCTGCCCCGTAAGGATCCTGAGAGTAGTTGTTTTACCTGCACCGTTTGGCCCCAGAAAGCCAAATATTTCACCCTTTTCTACCTTAAAAGAAATATTATTTAATGCTGTAATGGTTTTATATTTTTTTGTAACGTCTATAACTTCTATCAAAAGTTTCAGGCTCCTGATTTAATCGTGATGCGTGATGCGTGGTTTAACCTGGTATCGGGCGACCACAGGGGAGGCCTACTATTTCACTTTTCACTTTCCACTTTCCACTTTTCACTTTCCACTTTTCACTTTTCACTTTCCACTTTCCACTTTTCACTTTCCACTTTTCACTTTCCACTTTTCACTTTCCACTTTTCACTTTCCACTTTTCACTTTCCACTTTTCACTTTCCACTTTTCACTTTCCACTTTTCACTTTCCACTTTTCACTT
>JBEHWP010000988.1:0-2323 GCA_040217665.1 Vulcanimicrobiota bacterium | reverse complement strand
ATAGTCTTATATTCTCAACGGAAGTAATGGAGTTTTTAAGATGAATTATTCTATCCTCTACCTGTGCGAAGGTACAGCCAAGAAAATAATCTACTTCACTTCTCAATTCATCTATATAAGAGATTATTTTTAAACACATATACTCATTTTTCATTCTCTCTTTATCCAGTTCTGTATTATACTGAAAAGATCTGGATGCATATTTACTTTCAACAAGGGAAAAACCGTTTGTTTCAAAAGCACTGTACAGGGCATGGAAAAGTTTTCCTCTTTCCTGTAATTCATGAAGTTTTTCCGAAAGCCTCTTTAAATTATCTGTACTTCTTGCCAGTTCTAAAAGAACCATATAGGCTTCAAGACGGGGAAAATTTACAGCATGTTTATTTTTCCAATCTTTTAATTTTTGAATAAACGTATACATCTGTTCCGGAGCAGGTAATTTTTTAAGGACATAAATATAGGAATCTAAAAGGGAAATAAGTACATCGGGACCTTTCTTTTTAATAAATTCCTCTTTTATACAGGAAAAAATCTCATTTCTTCCGCCATGTTCTATCATCTTTATGACAAGATCCACTATTGCCTGATAATCATCCTTTTTATGGAGTTTTATAAAATATTCTGAAAAAACAGAGGCTAAAACCTTAAGAGATTTTATATCCTGGAGGAATAATATTCTGCAGAAGAGATTTATAAAGGCACTCTCTTCAGACGAATCCTCGTATAAATCCTTTAAAAAATGAACTATCTCATATTTTTCAGGCACACCTGCCACGGTAAAGATAATTTCTGCAACTTCTTTTTGAAGTACTGACTTTATATTTTTCCATATATTACTGTCCAGAAGTTTACTTTCTTTAAGTTTAAGATATTGATTATATATAAAAAACAGATCCCGTCTTTCAATTTCTTTTCTCAAATCCTGAAATAATTTAACGGTTTTTTCAATCATATGAAGCAAATTATGAAAAAATTTCTCAAGAGCCAGAGCTATAACAGGGTCAAAGAAATAAAAACCTTTTTTCTGAAACAGATCTGCCAGATACTCTACTTCTCCCATAAAATTAATCAGATTTTCTTCCTGCATGGTAAGGGAAAAATTCTGGTTTGGTAAAAGACAGTGTTTCAGTTTCTTTTTCATGCTATCCATATGAGAAGACAGATCATGTAAAAACTCTTTTTTATATTCAGAAGACACAACTGATGCCACTTCGTCAAATTTGAAATTTATTCGTTCCATTTCCGTATGTAATGTACTTATAGAAAGGCTGCCGGACAGTGAGAATAGCTCATGACAGGTACGATAGAAAATACTTTTCTTTACCTTTTCTTCTTTTACAGAAGTAATAGTTTTAAGGATCTGAAAAATTTTACTGTCTGACTTTTTTAAATCTTCTATATCCTTTGAAAATTCGGAAAAACTTTTTACCAGAGTAAGAAACCATGAAGGCCATGGAAATTTCCTGGAAATAATCTCACTGTATAATTTCCAGGAAGAACCTTCATAGGACATTATTCGCAGATATTCTATAATTTTAGCAGTATTACCGCTATTGATGAGAGAAACAAATATATTATAAAGTCCTTCTCCAAGGCTATGTATTATTACAGGATGACCTGATTGAAAAGCAGGTTTAAGAAGAGCAAAATTATTATCTCCCGATAATATCTGAATTGCTCCGTACTGAAGAACAGGGCATGTAGAATCTTCTATTAAAATTTTAAGATTCTTCTGCCAGAATCTATCGGTAAGACTTTTTTCTATTTTCTCTATTAACATATTATATTCAGGAGCTACATAATACTTTATGGTATGAAGCAATTCATTAACCTGTCCGGTAAATTTCTTCCTGAAAAGAGAAGTTATTATTTTTATTACAGAATAATAATTTCTGTCATAAGGTTTGCCTCCGTGAAAAAGTTCATAAAAAATATTATCGAATTCTTTTATCAATTTGAATATAGCTTCAAGAGATTCGGGTGACCATGGAGCAGATTTAATATGTTCAAACCTGTCTTCAAGA
Source organism: Vulcanimicrobiota bacterium (assembly GCA_040217665.1). Lineage (GTDB taxonomy): Bacteria > Vulcanimicrobiota > SpSt-956 > SpSt-956 > JAKJGF01 > CALARM01. The sequence goes on along the minus strand of JBEHWP010000988.1, from coordinate 299 downwards.
AGGAAAAATTTTTCTATGAGTCCGTATTCAAAGGGAATTTTTTCTTCTATCTCCTTAAAAAATTTACCAAATCTATTTTTACAGAGCAGATTTGTTTCTCTTAATGCAAAAATAACTTCTACAGTCATCTCGTGCGGTAATTCATAGCTTAAACATTCCATCATTTCAGTGTATGCTTTATAAATACCGGCATGACAGAATTCCTGACATACATGAAGAAAAACCCTGTATAGTTCAAAATCCTCTTCTTTCGACGAATATTTTAAAAAAGGAAGACCGGGTAAAAGTTTTTTATTTTT
>JBEHWP010000987.1:0-2324 GCA_040217665.1 Vulcanimicrobiota bacterium | reverse complement strand
AAGACTTATGTGTCATTCCCGGCAATATGCCTGTTTATGAAGAAGAGGAAAAATCTTCAGATGAATGGTTCGGTGAAGCTTATTATTACAGAGCCGTTATTTTAAAAAAATCATGTGATGGATATAAGCCCTTTCATGTTGCCACTATAGAAGGAGATTATGCTTCTGTACTTGATATAAGGGATCTGAACGGTGATGGTATTACTGATTTAATGTTAAATTCCGGCGCAGGAGCAAGCAGTTATAATGATATAGTTGAATGTTTTTATTTCGATAAAAACAGTAAAACTGTTAAATCACAGGTTTTTTCCCAGTGGGTATTACTTTATGATTTTAACAGCGATGGTATTTATGAACCGGTAGTATCATACCCGGAGGGCTGCAATTCCGCTCATGCCTACTGGGCAAGCTGGCAGGATATATGGGAATGGAATGGGAAAAAATATGTTCTTTCAAGTGAAAAATATCCTGAATACTATGATCTTGTTTATATCCCTCAAAAAATAGCTTCTATGATTGACTGCGGAGATATGGCTTCTGCCGTAAAAGACAGAGTTCCTCTTATAAAGAAGGCGTGGAAGATTATTATAAAAGCAGGACTTTATGAAACAATAGATGTTAAAACTGCGGGAATTGAAAATAAAAAAGGTCTTGCTGCCCTGGATAAGGGTGACAGGGAAGAGGCTCTGAAACATTTTAAAAAAGCTGTAACCCTTTCTCCACAGGAACCTGAATTTATGAATAATCTGGGCTTTACATATGAAGATTCCCGTGAATATGAGAAAGCTATTGACTGTTATCTGAATACCCTGGCAAGAGATCCTGCAAGATCTGTTGCCTGGTATAATATGGCATGTTCTAAAGCTGTAACAGGAAAAAAAAACCACGCTGTAATGTGTTTTTATAATTATATGAGATTTGCCCCTCCTTCGGCTAAAGCCGAAGAGGCTGTGAAATACCTTGCAAAAAATGCCAGATCCGATAAGGTCAGGGCAGCGGCAAAGGAGGCGTTAAAGAATTATCGGAAGGGTGATCTGTGACCGGTGATTTTTTGTAGGGGCGTTTATTTAAACGCCCAGCACACGTCACGCGTTACGATTCAATGCCTGCCTGTAAATCTTCTTGTAGATCTTGTGAGTCCTTTGAATATATTATCAATTAACGATATGAGCCGTGCTTTTTCTTTCGGGATTATATGTTTTGCTTTTCTTAAAGATTTGACAAATGACGGTGTGGCCCAGTCACGTTTATCTGCATTTAATTCCTTTATGAGATTTTCGAAGGTATTCAGTAATGCCCAGAAGGCCATATCCTGTTCCATTTTATCGGAAGACATAGCATAAGATAAAAGCTCTTCCAATTCTTTTTCTCTGCTTACAAAAGAAGGAACTGATGGCCTGCCGTAATCTTCAGGCCAGTCATCGACATCAGCCAGTTCATGTAAATCTTTATTTATAGCCAGTTCTATTTTATTTTTAAAAAATCTGTTTTTAATATCCTTTTCTATTGAAAGAATTTTTTCATCAGGTAATCTGTTCTGTATCCTGTATTTATCCAGAGATTCTTTTTCTTTCCGGGATAGAAATCCCTTTCTCCAGTAATCATTAAGCAGTTCTCTGTAACCTTTAAGAGCTTTTTCAACTCTTTCTTTATCCTGTACCTTTACATTACTTTCAACGTCTTTTTCTATCTGTTCCGATATATCAGGAGGGAGATTGTATTCTTCTTTCTGTAACCTCATGTATTTTTTATCTTCTTCTGTTAGATAACCTTTATTCCACAGGTTTTCCAGAAGAGTGGTGTAACTGGTTATTGCCATATCCATTACATCCATTCTATATGTTTCCCTTGCTTTAATCCTGTCTTCATTTTCTCTTTCCACTTCCCTTTCTATATGCCCGGAAACATGTTCAGGTAACTGTAGTTTTTGTTTCATTAACTCTATTTCTTTTTGCTCTTTATCTGTCACATAGGTTTTGCTCCAGAGTCTCTCAAGGAATTGTTTGAAATGGCTCGAAGCAATTTTTAAGTTCTCATTATCTGCACAGGTATCATTTTTTTCCTCTTCGATAGTGTCTCCATACATTTTCCTTGTTATGTTTCTTTTCTTTAATCCATAGATATGATTCAAATTTCTGATTGCAAGAGAATTATTCCTGTCAAGCTTCAGAGATGCTTCAAATTCTATTATGGCCCGATCATACCTTCCGAGCAAACAATAGGTTGCACCGATACTGTTGTGTATATCAGGATTATCTGACAGCTCAAGGGCAGCTTTATATTCCTTTATCGCACTTTTATAGTTTTTTCTCTCATAATATTCA
>JBEHWP010000986.1:0-2327 GCA_040217665.1 Vulcanimicrobiota bacterium | reverse complement strand
TTCCAGAGGAAAAGAACTTGAGCCTGTATTGTATCCCTACAGATATGCCTCATTTGTTCTGAGGCATATTGAAATAAATGGAAATGTAAGAAAAAAAAGCCCCGAATTCAGGGCATCTGAGAGAAAAAGAAAATTTTTAACTTATTTTAAATATTCAAAAAAATTGAGAATTAATTTACAGTCTGCAGCCATTTCCGGGTTAAATTATATTCCCGGAGGTACTATGTTACACTCCAATGAATTGCGATGGCTTTCTTCCACCCTGGATTTTCCTGTCCCCTGGGGAGAGAAAACAGGAGACAGACTTACCTTGGGACTTTCTTATTTATGTGAATTGAAAAATATACATGAAATAAAAAATCGCTATTCTGTATCATATGTAGATATTCTGGATCCTCTTATGTTTCTTGCAGGATTTTTTAACTCCGATGATGAATGTCTTTCTATCGGAATTATAACAGATTTTCGCCCTGAAAAGGGTTTTATTGAGGTTTTATCGCCATGGGCCGGTAATATAGATGATGTAAAAAGATTGCATATCGGTACCTATCGATTACCGGAAGACATATATGAAGATGTGACATGCCGTGGCCGGACATAATTACGGGAGTAGTTTATGAAAAAAGTTGTAGATAAACCATATGTAATCAAAGAAGATTATAAGTTTCCTTTTTCCAGGGGAATTCTTACTCAATCTCTTGTGAATTCAGGTCTTTCTACGGAAGAATCCTATGAAATTGCTACGTTCATACAGGATGAACTTATAATCAGAAAATTGAAAAATCTTACTTCTGATGAATTAAAGTTTATGGTTGCCGATTATGTATTAAAGAAATTCGGAGAAGACGCAAAAAATAGATATCTCAGGGTAAGTGCAATAAGAATAGGAGTAATCAGGGGAACATCTGTTTCACCCTATTCAAAAGGAATAATGTCTCAAACTCTTAAAGCTTCAGGTCTGGATCCGAGTCTGGCCTATGATATAGCTAAAAGAATAGAAACATATCTTTTTAATCAGGGAAAATATAATCTGACAAATGACGAACTGAGATCCATAACATATAATATAGTAAAAAAACACTGCGGACAGGCATATGCAGAAAGGTATCTTTTGTGGAGAAGGAGTGTCAGAAACCCTTCAAAACCATTTATATTGTTATTCGGCGGAGGTACAGGGGCAGGTAAATCTACAATTTCTGTGGAAATTGCCCATAGACTTGGCCTTACTGCAGTACTTTCTACTGATTCCATAAGAGAAATTATGCGTTCTATGATCTCTATCGAGCTTATGCCATGTGTTCATCAGTCTTCTTTTACTGCATGGGAGGCTTTTGACAATCCAATACCGGACGGTATAGATCCTCTTGTAATAGCTTTTCGCGAACAGGTGGCAAAGGTATCGGTAGGAATTATGGCTATCATTGAAAGGGCTATAAAGGAAAATGTAAGTCTTGTAATGGATGGTATACATATAGTTCCCGGTTTTATAAAAAAGGAATATTTCCAGAAAGCAAATATCGCTTTTGTAATTATTTCAATAAACGACAGAGAACTTCATAAAGAACGCTTTTTAATCAGGGAAAACCAGACGCTGGTAAAAAGACAGGCAAAGAAATATCTTGATAATTTTGAACATATAAGAAAATTACAGGATTATATAATTTCTCTGGCAAAAACCTATGAAGTTCCTGTAATAGATAATGTAGATATGGATCGGACTGTCGAAGGAGTACTGGAGTACCTTACAGAATTTATGAAAGATATCGTCATCCCTGATTATAGTAAATTATTATCGGGCTAGTTTTTTCAGTTATTAATTACTGTAACAGGTAAAAGGTTATCCGTAAAAAGCTTCTGCCTGGCAGGCTCTGGAGAAGAAAAATTAGTTTTGTATATAGAATTAAACATTAAAATGTATAGGAATTTTCATTCCGTTTAAACTATTATATGGTTGAGAGTGAGAGTTTAAGGTTAATTTCAATTCTCAAACCTCAACTTTAAACAACTCGCCCGCAGGGCGTTAAGTTCTCTGGTGCGGTAATAAGAAGGGGAAATTATGGGCATAATATGCAATAACTGCGGAGAAGAAAATTTTGATATAGCTACAAAATGTAATGCATGTGGTTCAGAACTCTATTATAATGATGCTCTGAGCGAAGGTGTTCTTTTACAGAATAGATACAGAATTGAACAGCTTCTTAAACTCGGAGGTATGGGAGCAGTATATTTAAGTCTTGATGGCAGGCTTAACAGATACTGTGTTGTAAAAGAAATGTTACATACGTGCGGTACTATTCAGGAGAAAGCCTATGCTGAAAAAAGGTTTA
>JBEHWP010000985.1:0-2336 GCA_040217665.1 Vulcanimicrobiota bacterium | reverse complement strand
CTATTATTCTTCCATAGGTCTGATACATTGCCATAGCCAGTTCCGGCGAATGCATTTCAGGAGTATCATGGTTTGCATTCAGTTCGAAAATTACAAAATGATTGACCTTCCCTTTTAGTTTTTCCATATGTATTTTTTTCTTTTCTAAAGGCATATGGTGATAGGCAAGGGAACTGATTGCCAGATCATATTCTGAGGAAATTTTTTCCGAGCAATCTTCTATGCGGCTGTTTACTGTTTTTATAATGGAAGGAGGAAAATCTTTTAATAGTGTTTTTTCTGCCATTTCAATCATCCCGGCTGATGAGTCGATAAGAAGAATTTCATCTATTTCTTTGATTTTACCTTTTTCCTGAAGTTTTTTTATGAGCTTCACCGTAAGAGCTCCGTCACAGCAGCCTATATCTATCATCCTGAAAGGTGTCTTAATATGGGGCATAGAATCAGCACAATGTTTTACGAAATTCTCTCTTGATTTTTTCATAACAGCCATACTGGCCCAGTAGATAAAGGGAGCCGGATCTTCGAAACATATGGCAGGGGGAATTAATTCCTGGTTATGGCGGGAAAGAAATCCCAGAAGAAATGCGTTGGAGAAAAGCCCTTCTTCTTCATGCATTGTACCGGCTCTGAGCCATTTCATACCTTCATCTTTATATCCTTTTGCTATAAGAGTGGTGCCTGTATAATATTGAAATACAGGTAATAAATTTTTCCTGATTTTTTTCTCGAATACTTCAGGACCTTTCCCATTATATAAAATTTCATCTTTCATTTCTTTCCATTCGATTTTTTCACTATTTGATAAAAAAAGCACATTTTCCCTTCCCTTCTATATAATCTCATACTTATAACAGTCCTGTCCTTTTTATTCTTCACTTCCTGCCAGGTGAAATATAAAAAAATGAAACCACGTACTGCACCAGGTAAATTTATATGAGAATCGTAACGCGTAACGCGTAACGCGTTACGGGAGGAACGGATTCTCATGCTTCGTTGTGACCGAACCGGTCATGTTTGTTAGTGAGTGGGTTTTATACTCACCCTTCATAATTCCCCTGTAAGAGAATCACAAAAAGAAACACTTACAGTCTATGGTCGGGTGTTTCTCTGAAAGACAGGGGTTGAGACAATTTAACTCCTAAATATCTTCTTTTTTGAATGAAATTGTACAGTCTGTAATTTCTCCGGATTGTTTATCTGTCCTGACTGTTATTATGGAATAACTGTCTTCCTGAGGAGAATAACTTATTTCCCGGAAAACTTTTTCATTACCATTTTCTTTTACTACATATCTTTCTTCATTATCTTCCGAACAGAGTGTTACATCGGAATTGTTAATATCCTTTGTTTCAGGATTAAAAGAGACATTCGCTCCTGCAATATAACTTACTGAGTCCATAAAAATCGGTTTAAGTCCCTGTTGCATCATTGCAATAGCAGATATGGAAACCTCGCCTTTGCCATTGGAAAGATCGACTCTGTCAATTTCATCATAATTGCTGACTTTCTGAGCCACCTGGGTGACTCTATTTTTGATAGTCGAAGCAACTTCGTGGTTGAATTTTTCTACTCTCATCATCTTAACCTCCTGGTTTCTATTGCAATTATTATACTATATTTACTTTTTCTTTACAAGAAAATTGCATGGCTGTTTATAAAGTATTTCATTTTTATATCATTGCACATCACCCATTACGCATTACCAGGTCATTGGATAGTTATTGAAACTAACTATAATTACGAATTTAAAGGGAAACTGCCAGATTAAAAGAATTATATTTCATAATGAACTGTCATCAGTTATACGATAAAGGAGACTTTCTATGAAAATACTGCTTGTAGATGTTCATAAAGGTGTGGAAGCGTGGAATTCTTTAGGTGTTGGTTACCTGTCGTCTTATTTAACCGCCGGAGGCCACGAAGTAGATATAGAGGTTCTTCATTTCGGAACAGATTTAGATGTTTTTACTGATATGTTGAAGGAACGGAATTATCCGATAATCGGATTTTCTGCTTCCTATTACGTCGTTTTAGATCTTGCTATTGGCGTAATAAAAAAGATAAAAGATGAAGGTATAAAATCTCATATTATTATGGGAGGTCATACTCCTACCAGTTGTTTTGAGCTTATTATGGATATATTTCCTTATGTTGATACTATTTCCCTCGGAGAAAGTGAAGAAACACTTCTGGAATTTATAGAAAAATTTCATCAACCTGAAAAATGGGAAGAAATAAACGGTCTTGCTTTTAGAAGAGATGGAAAAATTATAGAAAATGGTCCGAGACTTTTGATTAAAGATCTGAATTCTTTACCTTATCCTCATAGAAAG
>JBEHWP010000984.1:0-2339 GCA_040217665.1 Vulcanimicrobiota bacterium | reverse complement strand
TTTTAAAATCCAAACGTTCCATGAGGCAGTATAAAGACACAGAAGTAAAGGAAGAAATAATTTCAGGGATTATGGATGTTACCAGATATGCTCCGAGTGCAAGAAACATAGAACCTCTCCACTGGATTATAACTAAAACCAGAAAAGAAACACGGTATCTGGCAGATCTTACGGCACAGGGGATGACCGGTCTGGATAGATACGGCAAGATGGCGGAATTTCACACGCCGGATAATGATATTGTATTCAGGGGAGCACCCCATGTTATAATAGCACATGCAAACAGCGAAGGTTTCATTCCCTATGTAGACTGCACCATTGGAATTACCTATTTTGATCTCGCTGCAAACAGTTTCGGTATGGGCACTTGCTGGGCAGGTATTTTTATGCTTGTAGCAGACAAATACCCTCCCATTGCAGATTATCTGAAACTACCGGAAGGTCATAAAGTCTACGGTGCAATGATGTTCGGCTATCCGAAATATGAATATAAAAGGATCCCCTTAAGACATAAAGCAAAAGTCAGATTTATCTAATAAATAGAGGCTTTAACAGGAGATATGCGAGTTAAAGTTGCTGATTGTGGTTTTGCTACAGGAATCGAACCTGTTACACAGAGATTAAGGTCTCCTGCTCTACCAGATGAGCTAAGCTGCATGTAAGCAACTTATGTTATAGCATATCTCCTGTTTTTATTATATCATATAATTAGTGAATAGTGAATAGTAAATAGATTTTTATGACAGTAATTCTTTCCTGACAGATATTACAAAATCCATGGAATATTAAACATAAATTCCATCTGAATAACAGGCAGAGGGAAACCGGGAGGTACAAGACTGACTCTGCCGGTAAAACCAATTTTATAACCTTCAATTACCGGAATAAGATTAAATGTTCTGATCTGTGAATTATCTTCTGCCATAACAGGGACAACACAGTCAGGACCTTCAATAATTCTGCCAGTTATATGATAAAATCCGCCGTAAAAACAGGTTCCGTCATCATTCATACAAATATTATAAACTTCCCCTTCTTTAGTGGGATCAATGCCAAAGGATACATAGAGATCCCTTATTTCCCGGGGAATAAGTGCACAGGCACTTACATAATTAAGACAGTCAGGACATTTACAGACATCTGTTATTAAATGACAGGAATTATAAAAAGTACAGGTTTTTACAAAATCTATTTCCAGTTTCCACTCCAGTAATTGTATTATTTCAAACATAAGTTCAGTTTTATAAATTTCTTTAAACTTTAAAATATTATATTCTCTGAATTTACTACTCTGCACCGCCCTGGCGAAGAATTTTTATTATTTTTTCATTTCCTCTATTTTCTGCTACAATCAGCAAAGGTATACCTTTATTATCTTTCACATTAACATCTGCACCTTCAGAAACAAGCAATTCCACTATATCTTCATGACTGTGCTGTACTGCCAGGTAAAGCGGTGTTTTACCTTCACTGGCTCTCACATCCACTGCACATCCGTTTAAAATAAGGGTTTCTACTACTTCCTTTCTTCCCTCCTGACAGGCAAAGTGAAGGGCAGTAAAACCATTGTTATCTATGCCATCAATAATGGCTCCTCTGGAAAGAAGAACCTCAACAACGTCGTCTCTGCCATTGTAAGAAGCACCATGTAAAGGTGTATGGCCTTTATAATCTTTGCTGTTTACATCTGCACCTTTTGATATAAGTAATTCCACCACTTCTTTACGACCTTCTTTAGCTGCCAGATGGAGCGGTATTTCTCCTGAATTACTTTTAATATTTACATCTGCCCCTCTGGAAATAAGCAAGTCTACAATTTCTTTTTTACCATACCGGGAAAATCCATGTAAAGGACTTTTTCCTTCATTATCTCTAATATTAATAAGTGCTTTATTTGCTATAAGTATACAGGCTATTTCTTCTGTTTTTGCCAGATATAAAGGAGTTCTACCCTGACTGTCTCTCTGGTTTGGATTGCCCCCCTTTAACAGAAGGAGTTTAACTATTTCAGGATATCCATTCTGAGAAAACCAGTGTAAAGGGGTCTTTCCTTCAAAATCTTTATTATTTATATCTGCTCCTTTTGACATGAGTAATTCCGCTATTTCTTCTTTCCTGGCCATATATAAAGGAGTTCTGCCGTCACAATCTCTGTAATTTACAGAAGCTCCTTTTTCTACAAGTAATTCAACCACATCTTTAGAACCACACTGAGAAGCAAGATGAAGCGGTGTTCTGCCATCACTGTCTGACTTATCTATATCTCCTCCCTCTGACAGGAGTAATTCAACGCAATCCAGTCTGCCATTCTGACAGGCGAAATAGAGAGGAGTCTTTCC
>JBEHWP010000983.1:0-2344 GCA_040217665.1 Vulcanimicrobiota bacterium | reverse complement strand
TATTAACAGCCAGTTGTAAATTAAATAGACGCAAAATAGTAAATGTCTGTAAAAACAGGTTCTCTTTCAGGAGGATTATAGATTTTTCGGAAGAGCCTGGCAGTGGAAAGGTATGGGGCGACTTTTCGGATAGGCTCTAAGAAGTAAAAATTATTTTATCAAAGCAAATAATATGACAATGTAAGGTTAATTACTGATTGTTATTAATCTATCTATAAAGTCTTTAAACAAAATATAACAAGGATTTTTTATAAAATTGTTGAATTTTAAATTAAGGAAAATCTGTAACAAAAAGACTCAGGTGAAGAGTAAAAACAAACTATATCTGGAAGGGAGATGAAAAACAGTGGAGAAAACAAAAATTGACTGGGATTTAATGCAACTTTACATGAGAATCTTACAGATTAAAGGTTCTTTTGAAAAGAGTAAAAGAGAATATGAAGAATACATAGGGAAATGTGAAAAATCTATAGAAGAATGCAATGAAATGCTTAAAGATCTTGAAGAATTTACTCCCTGATTGACCAACAAAAAAATACTTCAAGAATTTATAATTTAACTGGCCATAGAATAAATCATACCCTCCTGTGGCATATAATTAATGAAATCAAAATTCTTTTTGCACAGAAGTTTTTCATCGTTAAGTATGACAGGGTTCAATACGTTCAGCCCACCAAAATCTACTTCATTAATAGCTGTACAGAAAATTATTTTTTCAGATCTTCTATTCTTCAAATCTGTAAGGCATTTTTCAAATATACAATTTTGAGATAAAAAATTTTCTACCGGATATACTATAGCTCCATGAAGTTTTTCAGGAGTTGTAAGTCTGGACCGTGGGTTCGTCGTATCAATAAATATATTCATAGAAGCTATTGAAAAATTCCTTTTCTTGACAGATTCTTTTATACGTTTTCTGAATTTATTATCACCTGGGTCTCCGTTCCAGAACCCGGATAGTGCTTTAGAAAGATATATCTCTATATCTTTTACACTGCTTGTACGAAAAAGTATATTCTTCTCCTGTCCGAAAAAACACACAAGTAAAGCTGCAAGTGCAATAGAATGGGCATGACCGTCTTCTTTGCCAATTAAAAGGGCAAACTTTTCCTTGCTCTGAATAAAATTGATTAAATTTTTAAAAACCTTATTTTTATGATCCATCTTCTATCACGTCCGCTATTTATTTTATCGTACATCCTGTTTATAAAGATCCACCGGCGCATAAAACGTAAGGGGCTTAGAATTATTTCTATATGTTGAATTCGATTTTTAATTTTTATGAAAACAAAAAAAGTCTCTATATTTACTATCGGAACTATTACAAAAAAATTAAGGGTATTTTTGTATATTTTATAATTTATAAAATTTTTTGATTTTTTTAATAACAAAATTTACAACATAAATTCGGAGCTTTGCCAGACAGGCAGGATTTTAAGATATTTCGTTGAAAAGTAAGCTGAAAAATAAAAGAAAGTGGTAATATTTTTTAGTGAAAAATAATGAAAGATAAATGGACTTTTTTGACATCTCATGTTGCTTTTACCGACAGAATCCTGAAAATACGGCATGACAGATATCTGTTCAAAGAAGAGAATACAGAAAAAGACTATACTGTAATTGATACTTATAACTGGGTAAACATATTGCCTGTAACTGAAGATGGCAGAGTTATACTCATAAAACAGTACAGACATGGAACAAAAGAAGATATAATAGAAATTCCCGGAGGTGTTGTAGAAAGAGAGGATATATCTCCGGAAATGGCTGCCAGGAGAGAATTACGCGAAGAGACAGGTTACAGTTCGAAAGAATTTATTAATCTCGGTACTGTAATACCGAACCCTGCCATTCAAAGTAATAAATGCTATATGTATCTTGCAAAAAATGCCTTCAAAGCAGGCAACCAGTCTCTTGATCCTCATGAAGAGATAGAGCTGTTCCTTGTACCCAGAAAAGAGATAGCCTCTATGATACGGAGCGGTGAAATCAAACATTCCCTTGTCATAGATGCTTTTTGTCTCTTAATGCTATATGAAGGAAAAGAAATATAATTTTTAGCATTCAGCTATCAGCAGTCAGCTTTCCCTTGAAAATAGTTATTGCCTGTAGCTGAAATATTTTGTTATAGTTAATTTCGTAACAATGTATAATTAATAACCTCGTGATGAGTATGGATATAAACCCGTCACGACAATTTAAATTCTAATAAGTTATGAAATATACTATAAAGAGAGGAGAGTCGTCACAGGCCGGTTTTAAAAAAATCTGGCTCTAATACTATGAAAGTAATCAAATTCGGAGGCTCAAGCTTAACTGACGCAGAAAGTTATCACAGGGTAAA
>JBEHWP010000982.1:0-2345 GCA_040217665.1 Vulcanimicrobiota bacterium | reverse complement strand
ATACTTTGTTTTATATATTTAGTACAGCCCTTCCTGTAGTATCAGGTAACGGAAATATTTATTCAATGGGAAGCATAAATCTCGAAGGAGCCACTGTGGAGTCAGGTAATACGGATAATATAGCTCTTTATTCTCAGGGTGATATAACATTAAATACGACCGAAGGTTCAGATTTCAGAGGTCTTGTTTATACTACGGGAAATTTCCACTCCAATAATGTAGATCCAGCTCCTATATTTAAATGTGATCTTAATTTTAAAGATATAACACTTGGACAATCTTCTCAATGCGGCAACCTGACAATAAACGGCGCTTTAATAGTAGCAGGACAGGATCCTGACAACGATCCGAATGGTGTTTATCCGGGTCTGATAGATATAAAAGCAAATGAACTGACTATAAATTATGATGACAGTATACCCGGACTTTCAACCATTGTTGGCACAGACGGTTATAGAATTCTTTGCTGGTATGATTTTTAGCAGGAGTGATACAGGTCGTCACCTTGTTATTAACGTTTGTTGTTACTGTGGTGAGCGATAAATAATACATATCTGATTTCGTGATGTGTTACGCGTCACGCGTGACAGGAGACACCTTTATTACATGGGGGCTCACAGTAACATAGAAATTGGAGAGCAGTTTGAATGTTTTTTTCATCTATTACAACGCAAGTCCTTTACGCACATTGCATTTTTTACGCACATTGCATTTATAGAAGGAGATACATATGTCTGAAGCATATAAAAAAAATATCGTCACAGAAATTGGCCATCTATCATATCTGAAACGTAAAGGTTTGCGTTTATACAGCCAGAGAAAATATAATGAAGCCATTGAATATTTTAACATGGCTTTAATCTTTGATCCACAGGATAATATCTGTCTTATTCATAAAGGTAATATCTTATTTATCCAGAAAAGATATTCACTGGCTCTTGAATGTTACGACATGGTTTTATCAATAAACCCCTGTCATATCCAGACATGGAACAATAAAGGTATGATTTTGACTGGTCTCGGACGATATGAGGAAGCTCTTGAGTATTTCGATAAAATACTATCGGACCTTGATCCTGATTACATATCTGCTTTGAATAATAAAGGGCTCATATTATATAAAAGAAAACAATATGAGGAAGCTCTTATCTGCTTTGATAAAATATTAGAACAGGATAAGTCAGATTTTAAAGCTCTCAATAATAAAGGACTGGCACTGTCAGGAATGAAAAAATATTCATATGCTATGGACTATTTCGATAAAGCATTACTTGTTGACCCGTCATGTCCACATATCTGGAACAATAAAGGTATTATTTCAGGAGAACTGGGAGAATACGATAAAGCTGTAGAATATTTTAATAAAGGGCTGGAACTGGCTCCTTATGATATTAATATTCTTTATAACACAGGTATTGCTTTTTACAAACAGAAACAGTATGAGAAAGCCCTGGATTTTTACAGTAAAGCACTGAGTATAAATCCCGGTTATAGTAAAATATGGGTAAACATGGGAATAGCCATGAGTAAACAGTGGAAATATAAGGATGCCATGGAATGTTTCGTAAGGGCAACAGAATGTGATAAAGATAATGTAAATGCCTGGTATAATAAAGGTATTGTTTTAATCAATTTAAGAAAATATAGTGAGGCCATAGAATCTTTTAATAAAGCTCTCAGCCTTAAACCTTCTGATGCTATGGCATGGTATGCAAGAGGGGAAGCCCTGTTCCTGGAAGAAAATCTTGTAAAACATCAGGCGGAAGGGGAAAGAATGGTGGAATTTATATTCAGAGATAAATTCAGACTGTCGGAAAGTAATATGGATAATTAATGGTATCTTCACAACCTTTACATAGTCTCCAAACGTAGTGATAGATATATGATTTTATTCCCTCTTCATTCCTCCCCCCCTTCCCCCTTCACATGATTAATGACATACTTTTTTTGAGGTTTCACAGAACCGTCAGGCCATAAGGATGAGATTCTCGGAGCAGTCCTGATGGCATGCTTGCCTGTTTTACCGATACTTTTTATGGCCTCATCCCACTGTGTGTTTTTTGCAAAATTTAATTCGTTATAATTATATTCCGGCCCTAAAACTGCATTTGTAGGAGCATATATACTTAATCCATTGGCATTTGGATATCTATATTTAGCAGTTTCATTGGCTATTACTGAATCTTTAAGAGCTTTTTTTACGACTTCGGCTGTTTCTTTAAATTTTTTATCCTGCACTGAATTACTTATCAGGTCAGCAATATGATAGAGATCACGGAAATCTGTATACGGTTCATCGAAACCTCCGTAATGTTCTGATTTTGTTATGGCAGTTCTGATAGCTT
>JBEHWP010000981.1:0-2346 GCA_040217665.1 Vulcanimicrobiota bacterium | reverse complement strand
TGAGAACATAGGCCATGATTTTACCAGCTCTTTTTTTATTGTTTCAAATTTTCCTCTTATCATATTTATCTGATCCGGAGGAAGCATACCTTTGAATCCGGCAGTCATGCCTCTGTATATTTCAGAAAGGCCTTTTTCCATATTACCAAGATAATAGTATGTCTCACCGGTTCTGCAAAAATATTCACCTGTAGAAGGATCGCTTCTGGCAGCATCCTGATAATATTCCAGTGCTTTTTTATAGTTTTTCGCCAGAAGTTCCTGTTCTCCGAGAGAGAAGAATTTTCTGGCTTTATCAGGGCCGGACAGAGCCCTGGTACAGGTAAGAGCTTTAATGTCTTCAAGCAGTTCTTTTGGTGTCTGATATCTTCTGTCTGCATCATTTTCCATTGATTTCAAGAGGATTTTTTCAAGTTCTTCCGAGACAGAAGGATTAACTTTTCTTGCAGGAAGGAAATTAAAAGGTGTTTCTGAAGGATCTTTTTTTGTAATAGCCTCATACATGGTAACACCCAGAGAAAATATGTCAGATCTTATATCAGATCTTCCCTTGTATTGTTCCGGTGCCGCATAACCGGGTGAACCCATTCTCACTGTATCCATGGAATTAGGCTTCCATTCTCTTGCTATGGTAAAATCAATAATTTTTACTTTCCCGTCAGGTGTATGCTGGATATTTGAAGGTTTTATATCTCTTATAACTATAGGATTAGGTTTCTGGTGGCTTAAATATACCAGGGTTTTTGTAAGTTCTGTCATCCATTCCATAACAACTTTTTCCGGCACAGGGCCTTTATATGAATTAATTGTTTTTTCCAGGCTCTGGCCGGGAACAAATTCTACAACCAGAAAGTGGGTACCCATTTCCTGAAAATACTCATAGGCTCTCGGAAGTGACGGATGGTTGAGCCTGGAAAGAAATGTGTGTTCTTTCATAAAAAGCTGAATATTCTGCGCTTTTTCCTTCGGATCTTTAGATTGGTCTATAAGGCATTTCAGAACAAGATTATTCTGTCCTGTAAATTGATCGCATATTTGATAAACAATACACTGTCCTCCCCGGCCGAGGAGTCTTATTATCTGATATCTGTTTTTTACTTTTGTTCCCGGAGATAAAGGAGTAACCATTTAGATAAAATATTCCAACTCTCTATCTATAAATAACTGTCGTATAATGCTTTATTCATCATGAAAGATTATCTTTTATACCTTTTAAAAGTTTCATTAACTGTTCAGGTGTTTTCTGTCTCTGTGCCGGATCTATTTGAACCATATTTAAAATCAGATCCTGGACTCTGTCAGGAACTGACTCATTAAAGGTTTTAACAGGTATGATTTTTTTATAATAATGACTTTCTAAAATCATATTGGGTGTATCACCTTCAAAAGGCAATTCACCTGTAAGTAATCTGTAAAATATAATTCCGAGAGAAAATAGATCTGAACGGAAATCCATAGATTTTTTTTCAAGTTTTTCCGGCGCCATATACTGCATCTGTCCTTTATATACACCGATAGAATTTATCGAATAGCCATACAGATCCCTGCATATACAGTAATTATCGACTTTAACATGGTCTGTTTCTGTAATAAGTATATTTGACGGTTTCAGATCTCCGTGTATAACGCCTTTTGCCTGACCATAGCTCAGAGCCAGTGTCAGTTGATAGATTATATCTACTGCTTCCTTTAAATCTATAGGTGAATTTTTCGGAATAATCTCATCGAGTCTTCTGGATTTTACAGATTCCATAGCTATATATAGATTTTTTTCAGAACCATAATCATATACACTGACAATATTCGGATGATTGAGACCTTTCCATATTTCCATTTCTTCCTGAAAATATTTTATAAACACAGGGTCCTGTGCCAGATATGGCAATGGTATTTTTATAATAACCTCCTGACCTGTATGGCAATGGATTCCTCTGTAAATGGTAAAAAAACTATCATCTGAAATTTTTCCTGTAATTTTATAATTTCCTACTATTTTATCTTTACCCTGAAGTCCGGTTTTTATAAATACTTTTTTTGCCAGTACGATACATATAATAATTATTATCCCTGTAATAACGTATAATAAGGGGAAGGATGATTTTGCTTTATTCAGTGTTATTTTTATTTCTTTTTTTTCTTCTTTTTTTATTTCAATCTCTCTTGTTTTACTTTCGTATCCGGATTTTATTGCTTTTATGATGTGATTTCCCGGCGCAACAGGGAGTTCTACCAGAGGACTTCTGCCTGTAACATTATTATCTATGTAAATATCTGCATCAGGAGGAAGAGTTCTTATTGTTAATCTGCCGCTTTCGCCAGGATTGTTCACATCCGATACGGCTTTTA